>QAMH01000006.1:0-252030 GCA_003149935.1 Coriobacteriia bacterium
GGGCGAGACACATTGGACAGGTACATCTGTCTCATGAACCCCAATGAGACAGATGTACCTGTCCAATGTGTCTCGCCCCCCCCCTATCCCCTCCCCGTCGCCGCCGTCACGCCCTAATCTGTCAGATCCTCGACCTGCAAAAGCGCTCCGGCGGCAAATTCGTCGCAGTTCATGATGGTGGTGCCGATGTACGCCATGTCGTCGATGTTGGCTTTCTGCACCGCGGGAGTGCGTGATGAGGTGGCATCCTCGAGTACGACGACGTTGTAGCCGAGCGAGAGCGCGTCATAGCAGGTCGTCCGGATGCAGTTGGGTGTGGTGGTGCCGGCGAGCACGACGGTGTCGATGTCGCGATCGCGCAGCATCGCATCGAGTTGCGTGTCGAAGAAGGCGGAGAAGCGCGGCTTGCAAACGATGCATTCGCCTTCATGGGGCGCGAGCTCGTCGGGAGCCTCAATGCTGCGGGGGTCAGAGCCCTCGCGGCATAAGGGCCGCCCACCGGCTAGCCAGATGCGACGGCGCACGGGCTCGACATCGGAGCCATCAAAGGCGTATGCACGGCGCACGTGATAGATTGCCATGCCGCGGCTGCGCGCCGTGGCAAGCGCATGAGCGCAGGCGGGTATCGTGGCCCGTGCTCCGGCGACGCACAGTGATGAAGACGGGTCGATGAACCCGTTTTGCATGTCGATCATGAGCAGGGCGCTTGTTTCGTAGCTAATCATAAGGACAGGTGCGTCGTGAACTGGCACATCTAGTGTCTGCAGAGCCCCGAGTTGGGATACCATGTCTTGCGCTCTTCGATGAGCGCGATGATGCGCTGCTTTTGCCCGTCGTCAAAGGCCTCGTTCGAGCTTGCCTCGGCAGCAAGCTTGTCAAGCATCTTGATTGCGCCCTCAAGGTCCGGAGCGGGACAGCAAGGCCGGCAGAAGAAGCGAATCCAGTAGGAGTCCTTCGCCATATCATCGACGAGTTCCTGGAACGAGGAGCTGCCGCTCGTGAGCTGCACTTCGCATGCATCCATGGGTGTCTCCAAACTTTGACAGAGATGAACCGAATACGATTGTCGCAATGATACCCTGACCTCCCCGCGCAAACCAGCCGCTGAGAGAAGGTCGATCAAATCGCATGCCTTTTACAGGGCGAGGAACATCTCGTGGATGCGCGGGTCATCGTCGAGTTCGGGATGGAACGCGACGCCGACCTGGTTTCCGTCGCGCGCGGCGACGATATCACCGTTGACACGTGCGAGCTCGACTGCGCCCTCGCGTACTTCGACGATGCGCGGTGCCCGTATGAAGGTCATCGGCACCGCTCCGATGCCGGCAAATTCGTCCGTCGCGTGAAAGCTCGCGAGCTGGCGGCCGTAGGCGTTTCGCTCGACCGTGACGCGCATGGTTCCCAGATGGCACTCGGGCCTGACCGCGCGGCCCTCGGCATGCGCATCGATGACGTGCTCGGCGAGCAGGATGAGGCCCGCACAGGTGCCGAGCACGGGCATCCCCTCGTCGATCAGCTTGTGAAGCGACGTGAGCATGCCCTCCTCACGCAGCAGATATCCCTGCGTCGTCGTCTCCCCGCCGGGTAGGATGAGCCTGTCGAAACCGCGGCTCATGTTGCGCAGGCAGCGTAGCTCGAACCACGGCTCGCCAAGCTCGTCGAGCATCGCGGCATGTTCGGCGAACGCGCCTTGCAATGACAGGATCGCCGTGGTCACTAGATACCTCGTTCGGCCATGAGCAACTCGATCTCGTCCTTGTTGATGCCGACCATGGCCTCGCCGAGGTTTTCCGAGACGTGCGCGATGTATTCCGGATCCTCGTAGCGCGTCACGGCGCCGACGATGGCACGGGCGCGCTCGGCGGGGTTGCCGCTCTTGAAGATGCCGCTTCCCACGAAGACGCCCTCGGCGCCGAGCTGCATCATGAGCGCCGCGTCGGCCGGTGTCGCCACGCCGCCGGCAGCGAAGTTGACGACGGGCAGTTTGCCGTGTTCGTGGACGTAGCGCAGCAAGTCGATGGGGACCTCCAGGCGTTTTGCCTCCTCGAAGAGTTCGTCTTCGCGCAGGGCGCCCACCGCGCGGATCTCGCCGTTGATAAGGCGCATGTGGCTTACCGCCTGCACGACGTCACCGGTGCCGGGCTCGCCCTTGGTGCGGATCATCGACGCGCCCTCGGCGATGCGGCGCAGCGCCTCGCCCAGGTTGCGTGCACCGCATACGAACGGCACGGAAAACGTCGTCTTGTCGATATGGTAGATGTCATCGGCGGGGCTTAGCACCTCGGACTCGTCGATGTAGTCTATCTCGATGGCCTCGAGCACCTGGGCCTCGACGAAGTGGCCGATGCGGCACTTTGCCATGACGGGGATGCTCACGGCCTGCTGGATGCCGCGGATCATCGCCGGATCGCTCATGCGGCTCACGCCACCTGCCGCGCGTATGTCTGCCGGGATGCGCTCGAGGGCCATGACCGCGCACGCACCCGCCTCCTCGGCGATGCGTGCCTGGTCGGGGGTGGTCACGTCCATGATGACACCGCCCTTGAGCATCTGCGCGAGCTCTCGGTTGAGCTTTGCGCGTTCTTCCCTCGTCGTCTCTGCCATGTCCCGCCTCCGCGTCCGTCGATTTGAGTATTGACGCTCGAATCCTAGACATAATCTGGATATGTTTGTATATCCATATCTTGCGAAATTGATATGACCAGATTATGCTCAGAGAACGAGACACATTGGACAGGTACATCTGTCTCATTGCCTCAGTCGCTTGTCCCACCACGGAGGTGCTGATGCTGGATTACGATTTGGAGAGCCGTGGGGAACTGAGCCTCTACGAATTCGTCTATCGTTCGATTAGACGCGATATCGAGGCCGGCACGCTTGCACCCCACGAGAAGCTGCCTTCCAAGCGCGCGTTTGCCCAGCATCTCGGCGTGAGTCTCATCACCGTGGAGAACGCCTACGCCCAACTGGTGACGGAGGGTTACTGCTATACGAAGCCCCGCAGCGGATACTACGTCTCGGAGCTCTCGTTCTCGATGATTGGCGACGATGAGACACATCGGACAGGTACATCTGTCTCATTTGCAAAACCGGATGAGACAGATGTACCTGTCCGATGTGTCTCATCGTGCGCTCCTGTTTTCGACCTCTCGCGTGTCGATGTCGATCCCGCCATGGTCTCGCGCGTGTGGGGAAGGGCCCTGCGACGTGTCCTGTCGGTCGAATCCGACGAGGAGCTTTACGGCCCCCAACCTCCCAAGGGCACCTTGCGTCTGCGCCGCGCAATCGCGCGCAGACTCCGCGAGACGCGGGGCCTCGAAGCCGATCCCGAACGCATCGTCGTCGGTGCCGGCTCGCAGCTCCTCGATGCCGCACTCGTGCAGCTCCTGCGGCCCAGGGGCTCGGTGGCGCTCGAGAACCCCGGCTATCCGCGCCTGGCGCAAATCTACGAGTCGGCGGGATTGCCCGTGTGCCCCATCGGGCTCGATGACGAAGGCATGTCCATGGAGGGCCTTCGGGCAAGTGATGCAAGCCTCGTTCACATCATGCCATCGCATCAGTTCCCGACCGGCATCGTGACAAGCATAAGCCGTCGCTACGAGCTGCTCGCGTGGGCGAGCGAGGCTAAGGAGCGCTACATCGTCGAGGACGACTACGATGCGCCGTTCCGACTGGCGGGCCGTCCGGTGGCAAGCCTTGCATCCATTGACGTGGCAGGTCACGTCATATACACCAACACGTTTTCCAAGAGCCTGGGCCCGGCGCTTCGCATGGCCTTCATGGTTTTGCCGCCCGAACTGGCCGAGGCGTGGGACGAGCGTGTCGGCTTCTACGCGAACACCGTGAGTGTCATCGATCAGATCGCGCTCGCGCGCATGATCGAGGCGGGCGATTACGAGCGTCATGTGAACCGCTACCGCAAGGCGCAGCGCGACGTGCGCGATGCCTTCGTGGACGAAATGATGCGGCTCGCCCCATCGCGCCGCGTGCATGTCGAACAGGCCGACTCGGGGCTGCATTTCGTGCTTTCCATCGAGGATGCCGACGAGGGCCGAATCACCGCCGCCGCGCTCGATCGGGGAGTACGCCTTTCGCCCATGGACGATTATGCACTCGCTCCGCAATCACCTCACGATGATGCGCGTTTTGCCATCCAGTACGGCGGGCTGGACGTCGAATCGGCTCGCGAAGCCGCCCGCATCATCGCCGCCTGCGTAGGGTAGGGCCTTTGTCGAGAAGCTTGTTCCATGCAGATCTCTCATCCGGCCTTCGTCAATACGAACCTTACGAAAGTGTTCGCGTGCGGTAAGGCGACCCGATGGTAGCTCCTCTTCTCAGCTCTTAGGATGGGCATGACTCGGAAGGGAGTGGCATGCACGCGAAGATCGCCATCGGGAATATCAAGCGCTCATTCGGGGATTACTCGGTCTACTTCATGACCTTGGCCTTTGCCGCGTGTCTTCTGTACTCGTTCACGGCATCGACCGACTATCTCCTTGCCCTGGACCTGAGCGAACAGCAAAGGGGCGTGTACGATTCAGCCAACGGCGTCATGCAGGCGTTCTCGGTGTTCTCCGTCATCGTCTTCGCATTCCTCATCGTCTACGCGAACCGCTTCATCCTGCGTCGCCGCTCCCGCGAGTTTGCGCTCTACGAGATCCTGGGCATGCCCGCGTCGTCCATTGCGCGCATCCTCGCCTACGAGGGGTGCGTCGTCGGCCTTGTCGCCCTGGTCATCGGCATGCTGGTGGCGGTCGTGATATCGCCGCTCTCCGGCTTTGTCGCCGCTTTTGTCTTCGACGTTCCGTACAAGCTCGTCTTCACCTTTTCGTCCGATGCCCTTTGCTGGACCGCGGGCTGCTTTCTCTCGATCATGGCCCTGGCCACGCTCCTCGGCATTCGCGACGTGGGCAGGCGACCGCTCATAGAGCTGCTGCGCGCGAATTCGACTCCCGATAGCCCCAAGGGCATCCGGCGCCTGCCAGCGGCCCTGAAGCTTGCCTTCGCCTTTGTCGTGCTGGCCGTCGTGTGGGGATCGTGCATCCTGCAGCCCATCTTCTTCGTCGTCTGGATACTGCCGCTGGGTGTCCTTGCCGTGCTCGCCACCGCCGTCCTGTTTCGCTGGGTCGCCACCAGCTGGCCATCCCGTGCCCGACGCAAACCCGTCCGCTATCTCTCGGGTCTACGCTTCTTCGTCATCCGTCAGGTCGAGAGCCGCGTCTCGTCGAGCTCGAACGCCATGGCCTGCACCTGCGTCCTCATCGCCGTGGCCACGTGCATGATGGTGGCCGGACTGGCCTTCAGCGTGGGAATGCGAGGACCCGCGGGCATCGACAACGCCGCGGCATTGGCACCCATCGGCTACGTCGGGATCTTCTACGGCATCACGTTTCTCGTGGCGGCTGCCGCGGTGCTCGCATTGCAGCAGCTCGCCGACGCGGTCGATAGCGCCGGACGCTTCGCGCTGCTCGCCGACCTCGGCTGCGATCCCAAGATAATGCGGGGCGCCATACGAACCCAGGTGGGCGTCTACTTCGCGGTACCGTTCGCGTTCGCCATGGTGCACGATTGCTTCGGGCTGGCGCTCGTAGGCTTTCTCGCCCTGGTGCTGGGAAGCTCGTCCTATGCGGTGATCGTGGCGGCGGTCATCGGCGGTACCGTTGTGTTGCTCGGCATCTACTACCTGCTGACCTGTCGCGAATGTCAGCGGGTGCTCCTGCCCAAGATAGCCGCTGCGTGACCGCCTTTCGAGCCAGCCTGCCAAGGATGCCAGCTCCGTGACCGCAAAAGAGACCCGTTTCGTCCCAATTGCCAAAGCATGCGGTCACTGACCGCTATCCCTGGCACCTGACGGTCAGTGACCGCCGATCCTTGGCAGCGCTTCTCACGCGATCTTGCCCGAGCGCACCTTGTCGCGCAGAAGCCAGCTCACCAGGATGTAGATGACCATGGATGCGGGCGCCACCAGCAAGAACGGTATCTGCAGGATGCTCGTGGCATACAGCACGCTCGCCACGACCGAGACGACGATGAGCGTTCCCACACCGCGCCAGTTGACCGTACGCTCCCGGGCGCCCAAGTCGATGCTCTGCGCTCCGATGCCCATCTTGCCGCGTACGATGTAATAGTCGGTGATGAGCAGGATGCACCACGAGCTCGTGAGAATCGATCCGTAGCTCATGAAGGCGTTGACCTGGTCGAGGATGTTTCCCAATATGAAGGCAAGGCCAATGGCGTTGGCGATGATGACGGCCACGGGCCAGGCGAGTTTTCTACCAAAGAGCGAGTCGAAGAGGTTGGAGACAGCATTGGCGCCGCCGATCGAGTTGGAGGTCTCCACCTTCATCTGCGACAGGCAGATGATGGCAAGGCCGATGCCACCAGAGGCGAGTACGAGCGAGACGCCGGGATTGGTGACCGCCGCGTTGGCGGCCAGCGTCGCGTCCATGCCCTGGGCGCTGAAATACGCGAACGACTGCTCGAAGCCATAGTAGACGATGAGCGCGCCGAAAATGTACGTGACGATGGCAAATATGCTGCCCGTAAGGGAGATGGGCACGAGATCGCGCTCCTTCTTGGCGAAGCGCGTGAAGTCCGCCGCGAACAAAGCGAGCAAGCCGCTTGTCATGATGGCGTAGTTGACGGAGTAGGCAAAGCCCTCCAGGGGCTCCACTCCGGGAATCATGATACCGTGGGTTGCGGCATCGACGAGTTGGCCGTCAGCGGCGATGAGGTAGACCACATAGCCCATGACGCAGAAGAGCGCGACGACGAACACGGCGTTCATGCGGGCGATGACCTTGGTGCCGAACAGCGCCATGAGCACCCAGACGCACGAGATGCCGATGAAGAGCGCCCAGCGGGCGAATTCACCCTCCCATCCAAAGGCGAACAGGATGGCGTTACCCAACTGCACGGTGCCCACGGCCAAAACGCCCACCAAGACGAATATCCAGATGAGCGAGCCGACGGCGGAGCCGTTCTTGCCAAAGATGTAGTAGCGGGAGACGACGTTGTTGGGAAGGCCCTCGCGAAAGCAGATCTTGCCGACGAAATACGTGAGCGCAAAGGAAAGCGCGAACGTGATGGCGACGGTAACGCCGCCGAGCTGGCAGCCCGCGTAGAAGGCGACGATGCCGCCGCCCATGAGCTTGGAGAGGCTCGAGACCACTCCGGAGAGGATGGCCGCGATATCCGGCCAGGAAAGACGCGCCCAATCGGGCACCCTTTCGAAAAGCGATACTTGGCTCGTGACCGAGCGTCCCTTTGCGGGAGCCCTGCCCTGGGCGGGCGCCTTCACGTCGGTGACGGCCTTGCCCTTGGGACCTTGCGAACTGGAATCCATGGCGACACCTCTGTCGAATCGGTCGGGTTATGCCTGATGGTTCTTCGAAAGAAGGGGGTGTCGGCGCCCCGTGCATGCGAGGCGCCGACTGGAAAAGGAGGGACTACACGATGCCCAGGTTGGCCATGATGATCATGACGATCAATGCGCACAGACCGGCGCCGATGGAGATGGCGGCGATGTACTTGTAGGAATTCTTGTGCGTGAGCTTCATGGCTGAGAGCATGCCGAACATGGCGCCCGAGTTAGGCAGCGCACCACCGATGGTGGCAGAAGTCGCGATGATCTTCGCGAGCGCGGCGGGATCGACGCCCGTGGCCAGGTAGGGCTGCAGGAAGTTCTGGGCGATGATGCCCACGGCACCCGAGCCGGAACCCATGATGCCACCGAGAGCAGCGGCCATGGTGGCGGCGGACACGTAGGTGCCGCCGGGCATGTTGAAGATGGCCTCGTAGATGACCGAGAAGCCGATGGATGCGGCGGCAACGGTGCCGACGCCGACAGCGGCGGAGGTGAAGACCGCAGGGCCAACACCGGCAACGGCGCCTGCGCCGAGGGAATCCTTGACGCTCGGCACGAACTTGAAGAAGCAGGCGATCGAGGCGATGATGCCGACAAGCATGCCGATGTAGACGACGTTCTTCATGCCCGTCGCGGATAGGCCGATGATGGTGGCGATGAGCAGGATGAGCGGCAGCAGCGACAGGAACAGGTTGGGGATGTTCTTGTCCTCCTCGACCTCGATGTCGTCCTCGGTTGCCACGAAGTGCTCACCACGAGCCTGAGCGCGCTTGAGCGAGAACTTGATGATCAGGCAGCTGATCACGATGGCGATGATGGAGCCCACGATGCCCATGATGGGAGCGGCCGTGAGCGATACGCCGCAGCCGTTGGCCGCGTTGATCCAGGCGATAGCCGGTACACCCGGGATCATCGCCATGGTGAACGAGCAGGTACCCAGCGTCCAAGCTGCGCAGAACAGCGGCCAGGGGATGTCGCACTCGCGGAACATCGGACGTGCCAGCGGGATGAGCGCGAACATGGCGACGAACATCGAGATGCCCGCATAGGTGAGCAGCGCGCCGATGAGCGAGATGCCGAGAAGCACCATGTAGGGGCTCTTGGTTCCCACCTTGTTCATGATTGCCTGCGCGATGGATTTCGCGGCACCCGACTTGTCCATGAACTCGCCCATGATGGCGCCGCCCATGAAGATGATCAGGTTACCCCTCAAGAATCCGGCCAAGCCGGTGACGTACGACGTTTCGGTGCCCACCATGGAGCTCATGATGTCCATGCCATTGGTGAGCGCGATAACGATGGCAGTCACGATCGAGGTGATCAGCACGTTCCAGCCCCTCATGGCTGCAACGACGAAGAACACCAAGCCCACGACGATGCCTATAACTCCAATCCATTCCATTACATATCCTCCTCAGGTTTCTCCTAAAACAAAGCTTCGAAAGCTTTACCGGTGCCCCAGATTGGCGTGCGCTTCGGGCTAAGCGGCCCTAGCGTGCCGTGCAGCGCCCGAAGCAAACGCCAAGGTGAGGTGCCGGGGAAGCTTTACGCCATGTCGTTGCGCGTCGCGCGCATCAGCTCGGCGTTGTTCGCGTGCTTCATGACAAGCTCGTCACGGCGAATCGTTCCCTCATCGAAGGTCGTGAGGTCCTCCTCGCTCTCGAACATCGTCCCCAGGTCGCCACGCTGCTGGTTGAGCCTGATGGCCTCATCCACGTCATAGGGGATGAGCGGCGTCTTCTCGCGTGGGTTCCAAATGATGAAAGCGGGTTTGGTCGCGTCCGGAGCGGGCATGCCCTCACACTGGCGCACGTCACCGTACTTCTCGATGAGTTCGTCGAGCGGGCCAAAGTCAAAGGCGCGTAGCGGGCAGCTCGCGGTGCAGGCGGGCTGCATGCCCTCGGCAAGACGATCGACGCACATGGTGCACTTGCTCATCTTGGCGCCCTGCTCGTCGCTCGCGAACTTGGGCGATCCATAGGGGCATGCCTCGTAGCACTTGCGGCAGCCCTCGCACTTGTCCTGGTCCACCAGGACCGCGCCGAACTCGTCTTCCTTGTAGATGGCGCCGTTGGGGCACACCTTCATGCAAGACGGGTCCTCGCAATGGGCGCACGGGAAGGCCAGGGCGTTCAGGCGGATGTTGGGGAAGGTTCCCTTCTCCCATTCGTAGACGGTCATCCACTTCTCGGCGCCCGGCTCGATGTCGTTCCAGTCCTTGCAGGCGATGCTGCATGCCTGGCAGGCGTAGCAGCGGTTCATGTCGAACATAAATCCGTATTGGGTCATTTTCTTTCCTCCTTTCCAGGCTTCCGCTAGGCGTACTCGCCGGGAGTCGTGGGATTGGATGCCGCGGCGTTGAGCTGAGCTTGGGCCTCGGCGCTCATGAACGCGACCTCATGGGCCTTGTCGGCCTGGGCGAGCTTCTCGCGTACGCCGATAGCGACCTTCGCGCCGCGCATGCCGCCACGGGCGGCTTCGGTGCCGTATCCTTCGGCATCGCCGTCGGCCACCTTCTCGACCTCGCACAGTCCGGCGATGATGAGCGCGCCCAGGATGTGGGGCAGGTGACCGTCATCGAGCAAGATGTTGGGCGTGCCGCGCATGTCCTGGCCAAAGGCGTTCATCTCGGCGTCCTCGCCGTTGGTCTGGTACCAGGAGCCGTGGTGGACGGCCGCGGTGCCGGGCATGCAGCGGTTGGTGACGTAGGCCGGCAGGATTGCCTCGCCACGGTCGGAGTAGACGCGGCACAGGTCGCCGTCCTTGATGCCGCGGGCCTGGGCATCCACGCCCGAGATCCACACGCCATGACGGTAGACATCCTCGCGCATGAAGGGGTTGTTGTCGTTGCTCGAATGCTGACGGTAGACGGAGACGGGCGTGACGACGGAAAGCGGATACTTCTTGACCTTGGGGTTGTAGAAGCCGTCGTTACTGGCAGATCCGATGTCGCCCTCCACATAGCTGGGGCTCCACACCGGCATGGGCTCGATCTGGCCGCGCCAGCGCGACTCGGTCATGTCGTGGGTCTCGACGAAGCGGGAATAGGGCTCGATCTTGCCCGTCGGCGTGTAGAAGGGGCTCTCGCCGGCGTCCATGGCCGACTTGAAGGGGTAGTAGGGCTCGTCGATCTCGGTGCGAACGACCGGGCTGGCGTTGAAGTCCTCCCAGGTCTGGATCTCCTCTTTCCCGAGGGCGATGAGATAGCCATCGTCGATCCACTTCTCGACGGCCTCCTTGTAGACCTTCTCCTGCTCGTCGACCCAGTCTTCCCACTCCACGTCCTTCATGCGGGGGTTGTAGCCCTCGACGACCTCGTCGCCCAGGCGCTTGGCGATCTGGGTCCAGACCCATTCCTTGGAGCGGACCTCACCGGGGAACTCCGCGCCACGTGCGCAGAAGGTGAAGTAGTTGCGCATGCCGTTGGGGCCGCTGACGAAGCGCTGGTGGCCGTACATGTACTCGTCCATGCCCTCGAACTGCCACACGGGAGCCGGCAGGATGATGTCGCACAGCTCGGCGGTGGGCTGGTTCATGTGCCACTGGAAGCCCCAGTTGAACTTCGTGTCGGCCATGCCCTTGAAGCGTTTGTTCACGTTCGAGTGATTGTTGGCGTAGTTGTTCTCGAAGATGATCATCTGGATGTTGGGCAGGGGGCTGTCGTTGGTAGGCGAGCCGATGAGGTGACGGAACTCGCTTTCGGTGATGCGGCCCTCCCAATAGTCCTTCTGACGCGCCAGGATCTCGGTGAGGCAGTTGTTGTTGAAGAGCACCGGAACCTTGTAGTCACCCGGATTGCGATGCCAGTCAGCGGTGGGGGTGGGGATGCGTCCCGGCGTGGGCAGGCACGCACCGGACTCGCAGCCACCGTGAATGGCGATGTTGCCGGTCATGGCCTGCAGGATCATGGAAGCCGACGCGCTGTAATCGCCCATGTGGCGCTTGGCGCAGCTGTAGAAGTACTGCAGGTGCACCGGCTGCGACGTGCCATAGAGGCGTGCGAGCTCGCGGATGGTCTCGGCGGGAACCGCGCAGATGGGGGCGGCCCACTCGGGGGTCTTCTTGATACCGTCTTCGCCTTCGCCCATGACGTAGGCACGCCACTCGTCGAGGCCTTCCTTGTCGACCCACTTCTCGATGAACTCGTGGTCGAGCATGTCCTCCTCGAAGAGCACCTGCGCGATGGCGAGCATCATGGCCAGGTCAGTGCCGGGGCGGATGGGAATCCACTGGTCAGCGATGAGCTCTGCCGACTGCGTGTAGCGCGGATCGATGATGATGGTCTTGATGCCGTACTCGTGCGCGAGCTTCATGTAGTAGGACGTCTGCCCGTACCACGCCACGACCGGATCCATGCCCCACAGGATGAGGAGCTTGGAATAGAAGATGTCCGGAGCCTCGAAGCCCGGAATCGAGTTTTGCAGGCCACGCGTGACCTTGGTCAGATCGACGCCCAGGTGCAGCATCTCGCCGGCTGCATGTCCCGAGGTGGAGTGCTCTCCCCAAGCACCAAAGCCAGCTTCCCACCAAGGTGCCAGCGGAAAGCCGTTCTTCTCGAAGCTCGGATACTGCGAATGGAAGATGCCATAGGGGCCATATTCGGCTTTGATCTCCTTCATCTTGTCGGCGATGGTGTCCAGCGCCTCGTCCCAGCTGATGGGTACGAAGTATCCCTTGCCCGGACCCTTTTCCCCGACGCGCTTCATGGGGTGCAGAAGACGCGTCTCGCCGTAGAGCTCCTTCTTCCAGGAATGGCCCATAGCGCACGGACGTGCCTGGATGTTGCCCTTGAGCAGTTCCTCCCACGCCTTGTCCTCGCGGCTGTCGTTCTTGTTGATGGAGTCATCGGGTTCGATTGCGAAGATCTTGCCATCCTTCATATGGCATTTCAGAACGCAAGCCGAATCCCAGCAGCCATTTGCCGGACACGAGGTGTAGAAGATGCGCTCGCCTTCGCGACGCTTCTTGCTCGCATCTATGATGCCCTGCTTGTCCATACGTACCTCCCTCTCTTACTTCAATCCCTCACGTTTGCCATTGCCTTAATGCGGGCATCGGACTTGGGGATTCGCCGACGGAAGAGGAGGTCAGGCGATTATTGGGGGAGCGTCCAGTGTCCGCATAAGGCTATTGCAAGGCAAATATACGAGGGTTAGATTTTGCTAACTGACGTATTTGCGGATTTGGGTGTTGAGGTTTTGAAAGGGAGATGGAAACTCATGCTTTCATGTAACGAATCCTTACAGCGGTTATAAAGGAACGCTGCATCGAATGGGTCGGGCGGCCTAGACAGGGATGGCGATTTTTGTGTTTAATATGTATCTAGTGCGCTATTTCAAATACCCTGCCAAAAAGGCATTTGCCAAGCCGGGAGGTTGACATGCTTTTCGAAGACATCGAACTGCTCATTGTGCTCTCGGAAGCCAAAAGCCTCTCTCAGGCAGCTGACCAGCTATTCATGTCACGACCGGGTCTATCCCAGAGAATAACGAGCTTCGAGAAGCGCGTGGGACGCAAGCTCTACGACCGCACCTCCACGGGAATCGTGCCCACCAAGGCGGGAGAGCTCGTCACGACCTTCGCGCGCAACGCCGCGAGTCTCGAGCGTGTCCTGGCGTCCCAACTGGCGGCGATCGACGAGCGCTTCGACGCGACGCTTGACGTCGGGATGTGCATCAACGATGGTGTCGCCCTGCTACCCCGTCTCGTCGCCGGTTTCCAGAGAAAGGTGCCCGATGCGCGCGTGCATCTGGAAGCGGGCTACGAGCCGCAACTGGTGGAGCAGCTCAAGGCCGGCAAGCTCGACTTTGCCATGCTCGAGAACCAGCCCGAGGAGCCTGGTCTCGAGCTCGAGGTGCTGGGCTACAAGAAGCTCATCTTCATCTGTCCCAACGCCGCGCCCTACAACCGCACCACGCAGCCGATTCCCGTCGAGACCTTGCTCGACTGGCCCATGATCATCTACGAGTGGGATTCGGGTCGTCACATGGTCGGCAACCGCCATTTTCGGGAGCGCTATGGTCTATCGCTGCAAGATCACAACATGATCGCCTGCTTCGACACGCATGAGGCCATGGTCGAGAGCGTGAAGGCCGGCCTGGGTTGGGGGACGGTCCCCGAGTGCATCTATAACCGCTATCGCGATGACCCCGAGATACTGCGGTTCACCGTCAACACGGCACCCATGTGGTATCCCGTCTCGCTTGCATGGAGCAAGGAGCACGTGCTCACCCGCTCGGCGCAGGACTTCATCGACTTCATCCGCGAGAACGTTCCCGAGGGCTACTTCAAGACCGACGTCGAGGCGTACATCAATTCGTGATGATGACCCCTGTCGTTTCGAGCATAATGGCGAGATTCCTCCGCTGCGGGACCTTCGGTCCCTCCGGTCGGAATGACAAACGGGAGGCATTTTCGCCCCCCCCTGTCATTTCGAGCGGAGCGAACGCCCCCCCCCTGTCATTTCGAGCGGAGCGAACGCAGTGAGCGCAGTCGAGAAATCCCTATCGGTAAAACCGCGGTTCGATGACGTCGAGGGAGAGCGCGTCCTGGATGCCGAGCAACGTCAAGCGAGTGAGCGCGGCGAGCCCGTCGAAGAAGTCGCTCGTGGTCGCGTCTTGCATGAGTGCGAGGAAATGCGGCGCCCAGGTGAGCAGGTGATGCTGCAGGTAATCTCCGAGCAGCTCCGGTCGGTTATCCGCGAGCCAGGCCATGAGCTCGAGCATCGTCCCGATGTGGTCCTCGGGTTCCTCTGATTCGCCTCGGCGGACCTGTATCCCGTTCTTTCGTAGCCATTCGCGTAGTTCGAGTGTCGAGAAGCCGAAGATGACCTGGTCGCGGTCGGTGTATACCGACCCCCAGGGCGGGGCAGCCTTCTTTGCCGGACCGACGAAGAGACGCCGGTACTCGTCGGCAAGCGATGACGTGGCGGCCAGCGACTCGTTGTCCACGGCGAGTTCGTCCTCGAAGCGTTTGGCGCCCCTGACCATATCGGCGATGGGACCGCTTGCCTCGTCGGGTGTCACGAAGGGCCATTCCTCGCACAACACGGCGGCGTCCGATCGCGCCAAGGCGACGTACAGTGCCTCCACCTTCTCGCGGTCGAGCAGAGGGTCGTATCTGAAGAAGGGACCGAGCGTTCTGCCTGCAAAGGCAATGCCCGCAAGCGTCTCCTCGTCGATCGTCTGTTGTTCGGTCATGCTGCCGCCTCGTTTTCTCGGATCGCTCACATGCTAGGGCCGGTTTGAATGCAGACCAGCCCGTTGCCACGCTCCATGGGGACAAGGCCGTTTGCACAGTCCCGTCCCCATGTGCGTTTGCTACAGGCCAATGCCTATCTGCACGCCGTAGAAGATACCACGCGCGAGGAAGATGGCGACGAGCGCGATGATGGTTCCGCACGTGAGCCAGCCGGTGCGCTTGGCACCCTTGCCAAGAAACGCCGTGGCGACGGCGACGATCGAAAACGCGATCGTGAGCGCGAGTGGGACGATGAGCGTGCCGGTGTTGGCGGCAACGTCGATCATTGCGCTCTTTGCGCTTGCTCCCATACCGAACAGCACGGCCGTACCAATGACGAGCACGAGGCCACCGAGCATGGCAAGCAGCCTGATCCTGCCGTCGGCTTCGCCCTCAAGCGGCGTGTCCCTGACCGACATGTTGAGTATCGCACCACCCAACAACGCACCGCCGAGGAGCATCGCGCCGAGCACCTGCACGGTTCCCCAGGGGCTATTCCAGATGGGGATGGCGGGCAACGCATAGGCGAGGCCCATCATGATGCAGGAGATGAGGCCGAAGAGCGCCACCACGCCCGAGAACACGACGCGCGGTCCGTGCTTTTCCAGCTTGCCCGCAAGCGCGACGAGCCAGTAGACGAGGGCGAGCACGAGAAACACGCAGAACGCCACGATCTCGTTGGTCATGGGCGAGGCGCCGATCGTGTTGACGATGTTGAACGCGTGCATCGGGTCGCCCAGGTGGAAGAACGCGCAGATGAGGGCGACCACGCAGAAGACGATCGGCACGACCGTCAGCTTGTCGAGCCGCTTGATGCTGCCGGCTCCCATGGACTTGTTGATGTAGATAGCGCAGAACATTGCGACGAAGGCACCGATGCCCACCGAGGCAAGCGTCGTGAACAGCGCCAATGGAAGTTCCTTGATTACCGCATCCATGAGCTAGACCTCCTCTGGGTTCGAAACGTATCCGGACTCGACGTACGGGAGCTCGGATGCCGGTGATGGCTTGATGATGAAGTTGGGCTGCGTCATCGACGGGTTCACCAGCGGGTAGATCTGCCGCACGTCACCGTACTTGGCCTTGAGTTCCTCGATGGGGCCGCTGTCGAGCGCGCGCAGCGGACAGGCACTCACGCACACGGGTGTCTTGCCCGCATCCAGGCGCTCCCAGCACGCCTCGCATTTGACGGCATGACCGCTCTCGTGGTCGATTTGCGGCGAGTTGTATGGGCAGGCCATGACGCAGTAGCCGCATCCCATGCACTTGGTGGTGTCCACCTTGACGATGCCGTCCTTGGGATCCTTGTGCATGGCGGTCGTGGGGCAGACGTCCACGCAAGCCGGGTTATCGCAGTGCTGGCAGCCGATGGAGAGGTGGTAGAGGAAGTTGTCCGTCTCGTAGGCGCCGTTCTGCTCGCCCTTCCATTGCCCGCCCTCGACGTCGTACACCTTGCGTCGCGCGATGTCGAGCGGGGAGTCGTAGTAGTCCTTGCACGCCATCACACAGGTCTTGCATCCCGTGCAGCGCGTGTTGTCGTAGAAGAATCCGTATTGAGCCATGATTCACCTCTAAACTTTCCGCACTTCGGCGATGATTGAATTGCTGGGTCCGTTGCCGTGGGCGAGGGGCGAGGGCGTGTAGGTGGTGAGCGTGTTGATGCACCCGCCGGTATCGAGCTTGTCGCCCTCCATGTTGGCCTCGTGCCAGAAGCCCTGGGGCATGGCGATGACGCTCGGGACGATGCGCGACGTGACATGCGCCTCGACCTGCACCTCGCCGGCCGGGCTCTTGACGCGCACCATGTCGCCATCGTTGATCTTGCGTGGCTCGGCGTCGATGGGATTGATCCACAGGCGATGGCGGTTGTAGTCGCGCAGCACCTCGAGCGCGCCGAACGAGGAATGGGTGCGCGCCTTGTCATGCCAGCCGGACATGTAGAGCGGATACTCGCTCGTGACCGCGCCATAGCCTTCCACGCCCGGGTCGAAGATGGGAATGGGGGAGATGACCTGCCCTTCCGACAGCTCGCGCTCGCTCGCGATCTTCTCGAGCACCTCGGAGTAGATCTCTATCTTGCCCGAGGGCGTCTTCCAGGGATTACCCACTGGGTCGGTGACGTTCTTCTCGAAGGCGATGGCCGTGGGCAGCTCGCGCTTCCACACGCCCTGCTCGAGGATCTGGTCCCAAGAGGGCATCTCGGGATCTTCGGCCGCTCCCTCCTCGTAGATGGAGCGGATCCATTCGTCCTGGGTCTTTCCGGCCGTGAACTTGTCCTTCACGCCAAAGCGATCGGCGATTTCGGCGTGCACGTCGTAGATGGGGCGGCACTCGAAGGGAGGCTCCTGTGCCGGGCCGCCGACGGTGACGCCCCAGTAGTACTCGGAGTAGCCATTGGTCGACATGTTGAGCTGCTCGGCGCGCATGGCGTCGGGAAGCAGTATGTCGGCGTACTTGGCCGAGTCCGTCATGAAGGTGTCGCACACGACGATGAACTCACACTTCTTCTCGTCGGAGAGCGTCTCGAAGACGCGGTTGACGTCACCGTGCTGGTTGGTGATGCAGTTGCCGGCGTAGTTCCAGAGGAACTTGATGCCGTTCTTGGGTGCCTCGATCTTGGCGGCCGCGGCGGCTGCCTCGGGGTCCTGCGCGCCCATGAAGAGCGCGAGCTCGTCGGCTGCGTCGAGTTCCTTTTGGAAGTCCGAGCCTTCGGCGATGCACTTGAGCCACGAATAGCACGATATCTTGGCGTTGACCATGTTCTCGGGTACGCCATTGGGGTCGTCGTCGGAAGACGGGATGGACCCGACGGGTGCTCCCGGCGGCTCGGCCTCGCGCATGCCGGAGTTCGTGCCCTCGCGGCCGAGGTTGCCGGTGAGCAGCGCGAGCATGCACACCGCGCGCGTGGCCGACTCGCCATTGCTGTGACGTTGCAGTCCCCAGCCCTGCACGACGTAGACGCTATTGGCCTCGTGGAGCTTGCGGGCGAGCTCGCGGATGGTCTTGGCGGGGACGAGCGTGATCTGCGCGGCCCACTCGGGCGTCTTCTCGACCTTGTCGTAGCCGGTGCCCATGATGTAGTCGTAGTACGACTTGTTCTGACCCTTGGCCGACGCGGGCATGGTCTCCTCGTCGTAGCCCTGGCAATATCTGTGCAGGAAGTCGAGGTTGACCCAGCCCTTCTCGATGAGCTCGTGGGCAACGCCGGCGACGAGCGCCGCATCCGTGCCCGTGCGAATGGGCAACCATTCCTCGGGATGACCAGCGGCCGTCTCGTTGTAGCGGTAGTCAATGTGAATGATCTCGGGGCCTTCCTCGCGCACGCGCGCGTAGTCCCAGACCACGTTGGCACCGCCCATGCGATTGTCCGCCGGCGAGTTGCCGAACATCAAGACGAGGTCGGCCTTGCCGGCTTGGTCAACCGACGAGGCGCTCACGTTCTCATAGGGCGAGACGCCCACGCCGTACATGAAGGGCATCACGTACTGGTGCATGCCGGTCGAGTAGTCGCCGTACATGGGGAGGTAGCCACCCAGGCAGTTCATCAGGCGCTCGGTGGTGCGTCCCGTCGCCGAATACATGCCGGTGGCGTAGTTGATGTAGATCGAGTCGTTGCCGTAGGTCTCGATCGTGTACTTGAGCTTGTCCGCGATCGTGTCGATGGCCTCGTCCCAGCTGATGCGCTCGAACTTGCCCGTTCCACGCGGTCCCGTGCGCTTCATCGGGTATTGCAGACGATCGGGGTGGTTGATCCACTGGCGCATCGCACGTCCGCGCAGGCAGGCGCGGGCCTGGAAGTCATCGTTTCCCGTATCGTCGGTGAGCATGTAGGCGATCTTGCCATCCTTTACATGCCATTGGAAGATGCACCTTCCTCCGCAGTTCACGTTGCATTGACTCCAGACGATCTTGTCTTCGGCTGCGGCTTGCGCTGGTTCTACCTCACCGAACAGGTTATCTGCCGTGGAAACGGCACCGCCTGCCGCGGCGAGCACGGCGAGTGCGCCGCCGGCCTTGACGAAGCTTCGTCTCGAAAGCTCTGGGCTCTTCATTGTCATTCCAGCTCCTCTCTCGCAAACTTCGCGTACGCTCGTGCGTGTAATCCCGTCCTCACCCCTCTCGAGCCAATTCTTGTCAATAAAAGTTTTGGCGAACGGTCGAAATTTAGTGGTTTTCGGTTATGCGCTTATTATTCTGAGTTAGACTGTATAAGTCAATACGTTTCGCATTTGATTGGCGGACAAATCACCAGTACATGTCCGATAGCGATGCGAGGCAAATCGGCGGGCTTGTGACAAGGAGGCAGCCATGGATATCAAGATCAAGCGCGTCTACGAGAAACCCGAGGCAGGCGATGGCTATCGCGTGCTCGTCGACAAGCTCTGGCCGCGTGGCATACGTAAGGCCGACCTGCCATATGACTACTGGGCCAAGGAGCTCACGCCCTCGACGGCGGCGCGCAAGGCCTTCGGGCACAAGGCCGAGAACTTCGATGCCTTCAAGGAGCGCTACCTTGGCGAGCTCAATGCAAGCGATGCCGCGCACGCATGTGCGCAGCAGCTCAAGAAGGATGCGGCCAAGGCGGGCGGCACCATCACGCTGCTCTACGCGGCGCGCGACCCCAAGATCAACCACGCGGTCATTCTCAAGGGATGGCTCGAGGAGCAGATGAAATGAGAAAGGCGGAGTTTTGATATGAATGACGCGAAGGATAAGACACGGACGGGCCCCGAACTGCCCGAGGCAGCCCCCGGGTTCGAGAACTTCGGGCACGTTGGCCTGCACGGAGCGCGTAACACGCGTGACCTGGGCGGGTTGTCGACGTCCGATGGAAGGACCGTTGCCCACGGCAGGCTCATCCGCTCCGGTGACCTGCACAAGTGCACGGACGAGGACATCGAGTTGCTGCGCGATGGGCATGACCTTGCGCGCGTCGTGGACTTTCGCACGGCAAAGGAGCGCGAGGGCGCCCCCGATCCGCAAGACCGCATGCCGGGAATTGGCTTCATCGACCTGCCGGTCTTTTCCGAGGCTGCCGTCGGCATCACGCATGAAGGCGGCATCGCAGGCGATATCGCGGCGCTCAAACGCTTCAGCGGCAACGCCCACGAGACCATCCGCGGTTTGTACGTCACCTGCCTACTTGGCGAGGACGGCAAGCGGGCCTACCGGGAGTTCTTCGAAACGCTTCTGTCGGCCGAGGGCGGTGCGACGCTGTGGCACTGCACCGAGGGCAAGGATCGCGCGGGACTCGCGAGCGTTCTCGTCGAGTACGCGCTCGACGTCCCGATGCCCTACATCCGCGCTGACTATCTCGCGTCCAACCTGTTCGTGCGCGACGCGGCCGAGGAGATCCTCGATGCGCTTGCCGGGCATGGTCTGCTCGAGCACGTCGACTTGGACATCGATTCCATCTTCTACGCAAGCATGGATTACCTGAACGCGGCCCTCGAGGCCGTCGAGCAAGAATGCGGCGGCATGGATGCCTACCTCGCGGCGGTCCTCGGCGTGGGGGAGCGCGAGCGCGAACGACTCAGGGAGCTTTATCTGCAGTAGACACGTGCCGTCATGCTGGCGGCACTTCAACGATCGAGAGGATGATTGTCATGTTTGTTATCGGAGCGCACCTATCGAAGCGCGAGGGCTATCTCTCCATGGCGATGGAGGCGGATGGCCTGGGCGCGAACACCTTCCAGTACTTCTCGCGCAATCCGCGCGGCAGCAGTGTCAAGCCCGTCGATGAGGCGGACGTGAAGGCATATCGCGAGTACGCGAAAGAACACGGCATCGTGAGCCCGCTCGCCTACGCGCCCTATGACATCGAGCCCGCCTCGGGCAAGGTCGAGCAGCGTGACTTCGCCCTGGCGGTCATGGCCGAGGACATGGCACGTCTCGACGAGATTCCCGGCCAGAACTACCTCGTGCGCCCCGGTAGCGCGCTCGATGAGTCCAAGATGCAGGGCCTTGCCAAGTTCGCCGCCGCCATCAACGCCACCGTGCATCCCAGCCAGCAGGGCAAGTTGCTCATCTGCATGCTTGCGGGCGAGGGGCACCAGCTGTGCAGTAGCTTCGAGGAAGTCGCGCAGGTCATCGAGCAGGTCGACCTCAAGAATCGCGTGGGCGTGCTCATCGATGCCGCCGCGCTCTGGGGTGCCGGCTACGACATCGTAGGTGACCTCGATGGCGTGCTCGACGAGTTCGACCGCGTAGTCGGCCTGGACAAGCTATGCGCCGTGCATCTCAACGACAGCAAGGAGGTGCGTGGCTCGCACGTTGACCGTCACGCCCGCATCGGCGAGGGCACGATCGGCTTCGATGCCCTGGCGGCCATGACCAACAATCCGCGTCTGGCTGACTTGCCGTTCTACATCGAGGAGCCGCACTCGACGCTCGCGGAGTATCGCGAGGACATCGAGCGCTTCAAGCAGGCACGCAGGGCGTAGAAAGGGCGCGTAGGACGACCTGCCTGATCAGGTCAACCTGGGCCGGCGAGTCGTTGAGGCAGGGCACGTAGACGAACGAGTCTTCCGTCCGCCCTGCGTCAGCTTCGAACCAGGCGCTGCGCAACGCGTCCTGGATGTCATGGGTCGTCTCGAGGCAGTCGACGGAGAAGTTGGGTGCGATCACGAAGAGGCGCCGTGCATCGGCAAGCGTACCCAGGACCTCCCTCGTGAAAGGCCCCAGCCATGTGCGGCTCTTGTCAAAGCGGCATTGGTAGCCCACGCGCCAGGCGTTTTCGGGAAGCCCCAGGGCATCGGCAACGTTTCGTGCCGTTTGCCGCGTCTGCTCGTCGTACGTGTCGCCGGCGCGAATGTCGGTCATTGGAATCGAGTGAAACGCGAAGAGCAGACGGTCTCCCGCATCGGCGTCGAATCCCGATTGGAAAACGGAGTCTGCGATCGCGGCGACGTAGGCTGGCTCGTCATGGTAGCTCTCCACGAAGCGTAGCGCCGGCATCCAGTCGAGATCCTCGATCGCCTGGTCGGCCTTGTCTTTTACCGCCATGGTTGTCGAGAAGGCGCTTTGGGGATACAGCGGGATGACGATGACCTCGTCGCAGCCATGCTCCCTGCAATCGGCCAGGGTATCTTCGACGAAGGGCGCCGAGTAGCACATGGCATGGCGTATGAGAGCGATGTCGTCATCGTGCGCGCATGCTCGCCCGAGTTTCTGCGCGAGCGACCTCATTCCCGCATCCAACGGTGCGCCCTCGTCGGTCCATATCGTTGCGTACTTGGCAGCCGAGACCGGGGCGCGCTTGGGGATGATGAAGCGATTCAGGATGAGACGCCACAGACGCGGGTTCATGGGACATATGCGCGGGTCGGAGAGAAACGCACGTAGGTATTCGGCCACCGCCTCACTGGTTGGTGCGGCGGGACTGCCCGTATTCACGATGATGATGCCGGTCTTGCTCATGGTTCGCCTTGCTCGTCGGAAGAGGTCCCTTGCGAGCCCAAGTCTAGCACTCGTCACGATGTGACAGGGGTCTGACCCTGTCACATATGACCCCTGTCACATACTTGTCATTTCGAGCGAAGCGAACGCAGTGAGCGGAGTCGAGAAATCTCGTTTGCTCATCCTCACACGAGCGTGTCATCGCGCAGGGCCGTGACGAGGTCGCATTGGTTCACGCGATGCGCGCCTATCAAGTACGCTCCAAAAACGATTGCGAAAATGACGAGTGCGTATATGCCCACTGCGGCATAGGGGTAGGCCGCCGCATATGTGGAAATATCCAGGCGCCCCGCAATTACCATGGCGATGGAGAGCACGGCGGCTGGAATGAGTGCGATGAGCAGCGGGCGAATCACCGTCAGCAGACCTTCGACGCAGAGCATGCGGTAAATACCGCCTGGCGTCATGCCGATGGAACGATAGCGGGCGAACTCACGTTTGCGCTGGCTCACGAATCCCACTGCCTGCGTGACGACGGCAGCGATGCCGATGAGCGCCAGGATGGCGCAGAAGGCACCGACGACAAGCGCGTAACCGTTCCAGATAGCATCGTTCTGAGCCATCGTCTGGGCAACGTAGGTCGGATCATCGCCGTAATCGCGATAGAAATGCAGCTCGTTCACCACCTTCGAGACGGTCATGAATGACAAGAACACGATGAAGATGACAAACGAAAGGCCCAATGCGATGGAGGTGGAGCGGAGTAGAGACCGTCGCAGGCGTATCGCGCCGGCTGCAAGCTCGCCTTCGATACCGAAGAGGCGTGCGCAGATACCGCGTCGCACCTGTTTGTCCAGCTGGTCTTCGGGAAGTCCCCGAACCGCCTGGAGAGGAGATATCTTCGCCATCTTGCGCGCTGGCAGTCCTGCGGATACGAGTACGGTGAGAAGGACGAGGGCAACGATGGCGAGAAGGAGGAGCGGGTCGAAGTGAAATGCAATCGCCATGTCTCGCTCGATGCCGATGGACTGGGCGTATTGCCTCACGAGCGTGATGAAGCCGGCAGTCACACCAATGCCGAGGACTATTCCCACGGCACCGGGGATTATGCTGAGCATAAGTGATTCGCGTATGAGCACCCCGCGTATCTGGCGGGGTGTCGCGCCGACGGTGGATAGGATGCCCAGCTGGTGAACGCGTGTCTGCATCGACGCGGCAAACGCGTTGCGAATGATGAGC
The DNA here is from genome assembly GCA_003149935.1 of Coriobacteriia bacterium. Lineage (NCBI taxonomy): Bacteria > Bacillati > Actinomycetota > Coriobacteriia > Coriobacteriia bacterium. The sequence continues at coordinate 23,243 of QAMH01000006.1, forward strand.
ACCAGCGCGATGCAGCCAAGAAGTGTCGTGCCTAGGTATATCGAAGCGGTGGCGGCAAGTTCGCCCGTGATGCGCGCGTGCCAATCGGCGCCCTGTATCTGGGCCTGCAATGCTGCATCAATCCAGAAGTTGTACAGCGTCGTTGTCAACAACGTGAGCAGGAAGCTGCTGATGATGACCGTGACGGCAATCGTAATGCTCGATGTCTTGTTACCGCGGATGAAATCCGTCGTCAGGTTGTTCCTCATGGCGATCACCTGCGCTCATCTGCGATGATGCGACCATCTTCGATTGTGATGATGCGATCAGCTTCGAGTGCCACTTCGTCATCATGCGTAATGACGAGCGTCGTCTGGTGGAACTGCCGGTTTGCCATCTTGAGAAGGTCGACCGTCTCGCGCGAGCTTCGCTTGTCGAGGTTACCCGTGGGCTCGTCGGCGAGCAGGAGCGCTGGCCGGTAGACGAGCGAGCGGGCAATCGCCACGCGCTGCTGTTGACCACCTGATAATTCGACGGGCATGGCATCGAGTAGCTTGCCTATGCCGAGTGTGCCGACGATGCCCTCGAATAGCATCGGGTCGGGTTCACGCCGGTCAAGCAGTATGGGCATGATGATGTTCTTGCGCACGTTCACCGTCGGGATCAGGTTGAAGAACTGGTAGATCAACCCGACCTTGCGGCGGCGGAAGATGGCCGATTGCGTTGCATTCAGCGTCGCGACATCCGTCCCATCGACGGCCACGACACCGGCAGTGGGCGTGTCTATGCCGCCGATCATGTGCAGTAAGGTGGACTTGCCCGATCCCGATGCGCCCATGATGGCGACGAATTCCCCCGCATCCACGGACAGGCTGATACCGCGCAGGGCATGGACAGCCTGAGGACCTTTTCCGTACGTCTTCTCGACATCGATGCATTCGACGATCGGCATATCGTAACCTCCACTTTGCCACGAAGCTCTTACTTGGGTCTAACTTACGAATGCAAAGTGACAATGGGGTGACGATAGATTCTGATTTCGAACAGCGCTCCGCCGGCGGGGAGGTTCTCCGCAGCGATGGTTCCGTTTTGCGCCTCGATAAGCTGGCGGGCGAAGGAAAGCCCGAGACCGGTCGCGCCAGCGACGCTTCCGCGTCCCTGGTAGAAGCGATCGAAGAGATGGGCAAGGTCATCGGAAGAGAAACCGGGTCCTTCGTCGGAAATGCGCAGTTCGGTGTAGAGGGGGTTATCGGCATAGGATGCGTGCACGGTGGAGTGTGCCGGTGCATGCTCGACGCAGTTCTTGAGGATGTTGGAGATCGCCTCGCACATCCAGTGGAAGTCCGCGCGCAGGCTCACGGTACCGCCCTCCTCGACGTCTATCGCGACCTGCCTATGACATGCGAGCTTGTCGATGTCGTCGGCTGCCGTTTCCAGGAGTGAGTATGCATCGCAATCGTCGATATCGAGCACGAGCGCGCCCGAATCGATCCGCGCCATCATGAGAAGGTCATCCTGTAGCTGCATGAGTCTCTTGAGTTGGCGTCGAATGACATCCGCCTGCTCGCCGTCGGGCAGATCATCCGCGGCAAGTGACATGGTGACGATGGGGGTCTTTATCTGATGTGCGATGTTGGCGAGGTTCTCGGCGAAGGCTTCCTTGTCCTCAGTCGCGCGTCGGCGGGCATACTCGAGCGCTGTCACGGTCTTGACTATCTCGTCTTGCAGCTGCGATATCTCATCCTCACCGGATGTTTCGAGTATGGGCGCCTGGCCTGCGACCGCACGTTCCAGATAGACGGAGAGATTGCGGATGCGGCCTTCCTGACGCTGCCTGGAACGGAATGCCTGGCGGGCCACGAGCACCGCGCCGATGATGGTGCCGAGGACGAGGGCGATTATCATGTTCATGGCAGCTCCTCCATGCGGTACCCGAAGCTACGTACGGTCTTGATGCAGTTGGAGGCTCCTAGCTTCGCGCGCAGACGCTTTACCGTGACGGTGAGCGTGTTGTCGTACACGGCGTTTTCATCGGTATCCCAGATCCTCTGGACGATCTGGCTGCGCGTCAGGATGCGCCCCTTGTTCTCGAGGAAGAGTTGCAATAATCGATATTCTGTCGGCGTGAGGTCGAGGGCATCGTCGCCAAGGAACGCGCAGGCGGCGTCGACATCGATGCGTACGTTGCCACAGCTCAAAACGGTGCGTGACGGCGATGAACGGCGTAGCAGGGCGCGGATGCGCGACACGAGGACGCTCGCGTCGAACGGTTTGGTCACGTAGTCATCAGCGCCGCTCTCGAGCCCTTCGACGATATCGTGCGGCTCATCGCGCACGGTAACCATGAGGATGGGAAGTTCGGGATCGATATTCCTTGCTCTGCGGCAGAGGGAGATGCCGTCTGCATCAGGTAGATTCCAATCGAGCATGAGCAAATCCGGTAGAGTCTGTGCGAGCGCCAATCGCGCGCTCGTAGCGTCGGGGAGCGTGCGCACGTCGAAGCCGACTTCGCAAAGCAATCGCGTCGTTGCTTGCGCGAGGTCCGTGTCGTCTTCCACGTACCAGATGCGAGCTTGTTGCTGTGTTCTCCCGTGTGTCATGCGATTCATTCTATTCGAAATATGGCATGTAAAGAAATTGCCTAAGTGCGAGGTTGTCGTTGGCGAGATGCACGTTTTTTTCGATTATGTGAGGTCTACGGTGGCCTGCTGCACGTTTTTTGCGATTATGTGAGACACGAGGCTGCCTGCTGTACTTTTTTGCGATTATGTGAGACCGATTCCTCGTCTAGTCTCACATTATCGAAAAAAAATGCGCATGAAGTGCCCTTCCAGGTTCAGGAGGTCTCACATTTACGCAAAAAATTTGCATCGCGAGCCGTGCAGAGCGCCTCAGTCCCCAAGCCGTACCGTGTAGACCGGCTCGTAGATTGCGCCATCGCCTGTCAGCGTACTCTTGAAGAGCGTGAGCTCATCGGCATGTGCCGGAGCGGGGAAGGGCAGGGCCGGTAGCGTGCCTGAGTCAAGTGCGGCACGCCGGGCGATGGTGAGGTGCGGGACGAAGGGCTTGGAATCATAATTCACGCCAGCATCATCGAGACCCTCGCGCACGAAGGCGGCAAGCTCCATGAGCTTCGGGTCCTGCGTGAAGCCGAGCCACAGGGTCGCATCGTTCGCGCGTCCGAACTTGCCCAGCCCATCGGGTGGCAGCTCGACGGGGTCGAAGCGACTCGCCGCCTCGTCGAGCACGGTCATGGCCTCGGCAAGGTCACGCTCGCTCACATCCCCCAGAAAGGCGATCGTCACGTGATAGTTTTCACGGGGTACGAAGCGGCCCCTTACGGACGTCTTGAGCTGGCGTGCCAGGGCGACGACGTCCTCCCGCAGAGCCTGTGGAATGTCCAGGGCGATGAAGGCGCGCATGGCTATTCTCTGCGGGCCTTGGCTAGATCGCGTCCCTCTTTGCCCGTCATCTGCTCGATTCGCACGAGGATGATCGAGCAGCGCGGACCGCTTTTGGCGATGTCATCTTCAACGAGGTTCTCGAAGCCAGCGCAATACTTTTCTCCGAGTGCATGCAGGGCGTCGAGCCTGATGTGCGGGTCATCTTCTACCCATGCCCTGCCAAAGGCAATGACGCTCTGGAAGTAGTCGGTTATCCTCTCGGGAACGATGCGACTTTGCCCCACGACGGTGAAGCTGACCTTGGCAACGCGCGCAATCGCATCGATCTTGTGACCCTGCTGAGCGCTGTGCATGCAGATGAGCGGCAGCTCCTCGCCGTTGTCGAGCAGCGCGTAGTTCATGGGCACTGCATACGGGTAGCCGTCGGCACCATGCACGGCGAGCGTGCCAAACTGGCCGTCGCGCAGCATCGCGAGGCACTCGTCGTGCGGAATGTGCTGCAGCTTGCGTCTCATCTCGGGCATGCTCATGGTGTTTTCTCCGTGTCGTTGACTGCCCAGCAGTATGGCGCATCTATCCGGTGCTGTCATGAGAAATGTACCGATCGTTTTCTCATTGGCATGGCGGGGAAGTATACTGGCAGCATCGTTTCATTCCGCACGAAAAAAGGGGAGGGCACATGGCCTCATCGCAGGAGTACCACGACTACGTGCTGGAGCTGCTCGCGGGCGTCGATGGCATCAGGACGCGCAAGATGATGGGCGAGTACATCGTCTACCTCGATGATGTGGTCGTTGGCGGGATCTACGATGACGAGCTGCTGCTCAAGCCCTTCGAGTGCTTGGATGCGCTCTTCCCGGACGCGCAGCGCCGACTGCCCTACGAAGGCTCGAAGACGATGATGGTTGTCGTGGACTCGGAAGATCCCAGCTTCCTCACGGAGGTCTTCGAGACCCTGCGTGGGAAATAAGACAAAGCTGCCCCGGCAACATTTGTCTGGATTGGAATGGGCCATCCATCGGCTTCTACCTGTTACTTGGTGCCAAGCCGATGGACGAGCGGACGGCCTACCGGGTCACCGGCGATGCGCTCGACGAGCTCGCGAGCAGCTGAGGTAGTAAACTGACAGGAGCAAGCGAGTGAAGGGAGCAAGCCATGGAAGATGCGATTTTCACACGTGTGAGCATCAGGGAGTTCATCGATGAGCCGGTGAGTGACGAGCAGGTCGAGCGGCTGATGGAGGCCGCGATGGCGGCTCCGTCGGCGGGCAATCAGCAGCCATGGGAATTCGTTCTCACGCGTGATCCGCAGGTAAAGGAAGAGCTTGCCGCATGCAGCCCGTATGCGCACCCCGCCGCCAAGGCCGACCTCGTCATCGTGCCGTGCGTATCGGCTGGCGAGAAGCGCTTCGAGGGCTGCGTTCCCCTGGACATGTCGGCTTGCACGGAGAACATCCTGCTCGAGGCGCAGACGTTGGGGTTGGGTGCCGTATGGCTGGGCATCTATCCCGAGCAAGACCGCATCGAGGCCGTCGCCAAGGTCATCGGGGCAGAAGACGGCTGCATCCCCTTTGCGCTCATCGCCGTCGGACATCCCAAGGAGATGCTCGAGCCGCGTAGCCCCAAGCGTTTCGATATGTCACGCGTCCGCTGGGTATAGCGAAGCTTGCGGGATGATAACGTGACACAACGGGCGAATGACGTGCGCATGCGGCTTCATGTGCTCGCGAGCGGGTCAAAGGGTAACGCCGCCATCGTCGAGAACGTCGCGACGGGCGAGGGCCTGCTCATCGACTGCGGCATCTGCAAGCGCGATTTCCTCTCTCGCTGCGACGAGGCGGGCTTCGATTTGCGGCGGCTGAGGGGCGTCCTCATCACGCACGAGCACACCGACCATACCAAGGGACTCGGGGTGGTCTACCGGGCGCTCGCCAAGCTTGACGTGCATCCGACGCTTTTCGCAGGGCAGGCCGTGCGCAATGCCAGCCGCGACATCGGCGAGTTGCTCGAGCAGGGTCTCTGCGACATTGCCTCCTTTACCGCTGGTGACGGGCTTGACCTTGCCGGATTCGCGATTCACGCGTTTGCCACCTCGCATGATGCGGCGCAGTCCTTCGGCTTTCGCGTCGAATGCGGTGGCGACGCGATCGGCTACGTGACTGACACGGGCGTCGTGACGCCCCAGGCGCATGAGGCGCTGGGCGGGTGCCGTCTCCTCGCGATCGAGGCAAACCATGACCCGAAGATGCTCGCCGAGGGGCCGTATCCGTACTCGCTCAAGCGGCGCATCGCCTCGGAGCGCGGGCATCTCTCCAACGAGCAGGCAGCCGCCGAGCTCACGAGCTTGCTGCATGACGGGCTTACGGCAGTCATCGCCATGCACGTCTCCGAGAACAATAACGACTACGAGCTGCCCGCCGTCGCGCTGCAAGACGCGATTGCCCGCGAAGGTCATGTCGCCGCCGTGCACGTGGCGTATCAGCGCCGGCTCGTCTCGATTTAGGCGAGCCGGTAGTCCATCTCATACAATTCGTTAAAATGCAATTCGTATATACAATGTAAAGCATTTATCTTTACATCATTACATTCATTCCCTATACTCTCATTAGGGAGAAAGGGCATACAGTGGCGAGCACGATGGTAAACGTCCGCATGGACGAGGACGTCAAACGCGACATGGAAATCGCATGCAAGGAGCTTGGCATGAGCATGAGCACGGCATTCAACATCTTCGCCAAGAAGATGGGCCGCGAGCATCGCATCCCCTTCGAGGTCTCGTACGATCCCTTCTACAACAGAGAGAATCTGGATCACATCAGACGTGGCGTAGCGTCGCTCGACGAGGGGCACGGTATCGTTCACGAGCTGGTGGACGATGAATAAGGTCTGGGCTCCCGAAGCTTGGGAAGACTACGTGTGGTGGCAATCCCAGGATCGTAAAACACTCAAGAGAATCAACTTGCTCATAAAGGATATCGAGCGAAACGGCATGTCAACAGGTATCGGGAAACCCGAACCGCTGCGTGGTGACTTGTCAGGTCTATGGTCAAGGCGCATCGACGAATGTAACAGGCTCGTCTACCGGATTGTCGGGTCGAACATCGAAATCGCCTCGTGCCGATATCACTACGGGGAGAGGTGACCCCTTACTCCGCCCTGCGGTTTGTCTGTTCCTGCTCGACGATCGACGTCGACAATCGCTACCGGTGCAAATGCGCGAGGTTGACGGGACGGGTCGTCGCGACCTCGCCGCCGTCGAGCATGAACTGCACGCGCTCGCGCAACCTGTCCACCGATACGAGCTCGTCGAAGAGCGGAGTCATCTCGCCGTTTGCCACGTAGACGACGTAGGGGAGCGACCCGACGGCAAACGTGATGCCCAGCTTGCGCTGCTTGCCAGTGTCCACGTTGCAGAATTTCACCTTGTCACCGAGCTCTTCGGCGACCTTCTCGAACGCGGGGACCATGTCCTTGCACAGCACGCACCAGTCGGAGGTGAATTCGATGATGCAAGGCGTACCCGCGTCCATGACCTCGGATTCGAAGTTCTCGTCGGTGATTTCGTGAATCATAGCCTCTCCCATCGCCGCCAATCTCGTCCAGCTCCAGCATACACCGTAACGGGGCCCGTCCGCTCGCGCATGCGGGGAATCCAAGTCTCGGGTAGTCGGAATCCCACCTACACGAAATAGGAGCCGAAAACCGGAATCTTCTTGAGCACGTAGGCGATGCCAAAGGAGAGGACGCAGGTCAGCAGCGCCATGCCGGGAATCGAGACGAGGACAGGTGGGACGATTCCGCTCATGCCGAGTTGCATCAGCAATCGCAGCACGAAGATGTGGATGACATAGACTCCCAAGGTACACGACGAAAGTGCCATCACGAGGCGCTTGCCGCGCGCACTTGGCTCATGCTTGTGAAACAGCTGCTTGACGAAGACGAAGATGCCCGCTGCAGCGAACATGAAGAAACACGAGCCCGCGATTATCACGTTGTCCGCCGCGTGGGCAATGTTGGAAAACCAGGCGGATGCCGCCGTCGCCACAACGAGACAAAGGAGTCCCAGGAAGTAGATGCCGATGCGGACGCGCCGCGTGAAAACATGCGAGGCGAGGTAACGGCCAAGGACGAAGTAGAACGAGTAGCCCAGGGGCAGCTGAATCATGAAGGCGCCCATGAGCCTGTCCAGCAACGGGAACATGCCATCGATAGTTACAAGGGGAAGCGCCACGTTCAAGACGAATCCGATGGCGAGAAAGTACTTCGTGGCACTTTCGCTTGCCGTGATGCACCTGAGCAACGGCACGATGGCGTAAAGCCCGATGAGCATGAAGAGGAACCAGAGATGCTGGGGACCGAACATGGCCGCTTCGAGGAAGCCCACGAGCGATTCGGGCGAGAGCTGCCCGGGCCGGTCGTAGATCAACGCGTAGAAAAGGCCCCAGAAGAGAATGAGCGCCACGATGTGGAGGATGTTCTTACCCCACAGCTTCTTGAGGGGTTGCGGACGGCTGGGGTCGAGAAAGAGCGCACCGCTGATCATCACGAACACGGGGACACCCCATCTCGTCATGCAGTCGTATGCGTTTACGACGTGCCAGTCGAAGCTGGAAACGTCAAGCTCGTACCAATACGAACCGGCGACGTGGAGCAGGACAATCGCGCATATCGCGATGATGCGCAAAGCGTCCAGGTAGTAATACCGCTCGGTCAAGGTTGGGTTCTGCAATCATCTCTCCCATACGCTCGCGAAGTGCTCGACGAGGTGTTCGAAGAACGTACGCGCCGCTTCCTTCTCGATGCCGCGTGGCGTAAGTTCGAGGTGAATCGTCCTCGAGAAGGTGTCATCTGCCAACGGCAAGACGATGACGTCGTCGCCGTTGACGGGACCCCAGCTGCGCTCGGGCCAGAATCCGACGCCCAAGCCCAAGCTTATCATCTTTCGGACCACGGCCGGATTGTCGCTCTCGAACATGACGTCGGGCTCGAAGCCCCTGCTCGCGCACAGCTCGTCGCAGATGGAGCGAAAGCGCCTCGATCCCGCGAGGCTGATGAAACGCGCATCCGCGAGCTCGTCGAGTGCGATAGCTTCTCCATGTGATCTCGATGCCGGGATGGCTATGCAGACGCGCTCCGCGAAGTCGGCGTGGGAGTTCGCGATGTCGGTCTTGCCGCTTTTGCCATCCGCGTTTTGGACCGTGTCGATGATGATGTCGTTGCGGGGCGATGCGTCATCCCTGTTGACGTCGAATCGCGTCTCTGCGTGCTGGGGCGCGAAGGTGCCGATTGCATCGACAGCGATGACCGAGGCGGTCGCGATGCAGAGGTTCACCGTGCTTGCCTCGGCTTTTGCGAACGCCTCGAGGCCTGCGCATGCGCTGTCGAGCTCCGCCACGATGGGGGAGAGCCTGTCTCTCAGGTAGGCGCCTTCCTCGGTCAGCCTCAGGTTTCTTCCCTCCCGGACAAAGAGCTTCACGCCCAACTCCGCCTCGAGCCTGTGGAGCGATTGCGAGAGGGCGGGTTGCGCTATGGAGAGCTTGCGTGCCGCATGGGTGACATGCTCCAGCTGCGCCGTCACGAGAAAGTACTTGAGCTGCCTTACGTCCATCGCGTCTTCCGGTTTCTCACGAGATTAGGTGCTTATTCATATCAAAGTGATATGAAAACACAACGAATTATATATTAGACATATATGACGTGAGAATAGGAGAATGAGCTTCGGCAAATGAGAAAAGGAACCCTGTCCATCTGCCTCGTTTGCCTTTGGAAGAATGCGAGAGAAAGCGAGTTGCGATGTTATTGGCGGAGCTGCTGGAAGCCACGATGCTCATATGCTTCGGGTTGTCATGGCCCATGAACGCGTGGAAGTCGTATAGGGCAAGGACGGCGAAGGGGACGAGCTGGCAATTTCTCACGCTCATATGCCTCGGTTACCTGTGCGGTATCGCGGCCAAGGTCGTTCTTGGGGCGATGAACTGGGTCTTCTGGATTTACATCCTCAACCTCGCGTTCCTCGGCATCAACTGGGCGATCTACTTCAGGAACCGCCGCCTCGATGCGTTGCGCCCGAGCGAATGCGCTTGCGAGCGTATCTCGGTCGCAGCGCAGGGCATCTGACGAGACAGCTGCTCGGAGCAACTGTCTCATTTTCGGTTTGCATATCTGTGAGCTGCGGTTGGCAACCAGTGGGTGCCTTGAAGACGCGGCAAAAAGCATCTCTTGGTTGGTAGAATGTCACCTTGCCACTCGGTAGATTTTGGGATGTAATCGCACCCAACGCAAAGGAATGACATGAGCTTTCGAGAAAACCTCCAGTACTTGCGCGCAACACACAACATGACCCAGGAGCAGCTGGCCATGATACTCGGCGTGAGCCGGCAGTCGGTGACCAAATGGGAATCCGAGAAGTCGTACCCGGAGATGGACAAGCTCCTGCGCATGTGCCAGATATTCGACTGCACGCTCGACGAGCTCGTGCAGGGAGACCTTACCGGCCGTCCGGTGGAGTCAGCAGCCTCGGTGGTGCCGGGAACGCCGCCGGTCGATGTCGTGGGTTATGACGAGCACATGCGGGGGTTTGCCCGCAAGGTTTCGATTGGCGTCTTCTCCATCGTCTTCGGCGTCGCGCTGTCAATCCTGTTCTTCTGTGCCGCCGACATTGACACGTATAGTCCGCTGGAGGGTTTGTTTTCCGAGAACGTCTACACGGCGTTGGGAGCCTTGCTCTTGTTTGCGGGCGTGGGGGTCGGGCTCGCCATGCTCATACCCGGTGGTATGGGTCACAGCGCGTTCGTACGCGAGCATCCCTACATCGAGGATTTCTACACGCAGGCCCAGAAGGAAGAAGCGCGCAAGCACTTCAGCTGGCGCCTTGTGGGTGGCATCATGTGCATACTCGTCGGCGTCTGCTTTGTCATCGCCACCGCCGACACGGCGCTGTCCGAATGCGTCGCCCCATCCGTCATGCTCATGCTCATAGCATGTGGCGCGGGACTTATCGTGTACGGTGGCATGATGTACGGCCGCATGAACATCGCCAACTACAATCGCAGCGCCGGCGAGGTGCTGGAGGCGCACGAGATCGAGTCGGCACCCCTGACCGATGAGCAGAAGCGCGAGCTTCTCCAAACGCACGCGACCGACAAACGTATCGGCGCGATTTGCGGCTGCATCATGATCATTGCCACCATCGCCGGCCTCGTTATGCTCTTCGTACCGACGCACTCGTACGCGCAGTCGCTTTTCTGGCTTGCGTGGCCCATCGGCGGCCTGTTGTGCGGCATCGTCTCACTGCTCATGAAGGCCTTCGGGTCCGACGAGCGTTCGTGATCTGACGCCCTCCCATTGTCATTTCGAGCGAAGGGACCGTAGTCGTGCCTCCCCTTGTCATTTCGAGCGAAGGCGCGTAGCGCCGAAGTCGAGAAATCTCGACCATCGCTTTCTCAGTGACGGAGAAGATTCCTCGACTCGCTGCGCTCGCTCGGAATGACAGGGGGGGCGCTCGCTCGGAATGACAGGGGGCGCACCCTGCTCGAGACGACGCTACGCTGCCGGCCCTATTCCATCCTCAGGGCTTCGACGATGTCGCCCTTGCGGCAACGGTGCAGGCCGTAGAGCACGCTCGCGGCCATGACTACGATCACGAGCCCGCAACCCAGGACGAGGTACGTCCACGGCGGCGTGTAGGGAAGGCCGCGCATCGAGATGCCGAGCGCCAGGTAGAGCAGGTAGCTCACGCCAAACGACACGATGATGCCGGGGATGAGGCCGCGCAGGCCGTACCCGACGCATTCGCAGCCTATCATCGAGCGGAACTGGCGCGCGCCCATGCCGATGGACTCCATGACCGCGAACTCGCGCTTGCGCAGGATGAGGCCGTTGGTCACGGTGTTGAACACGTTGGCAAGGGCGATGAGCGTGAGGATGAACGAGAACAGGAAGCAGAACACGTTCACCACGGTCACCATCATGGCCATGGACTGCTCCTGGGCCGCGTTGTCCATCACCTGGTTGAAGTAGATCTTGTAGCCGGCGTCCTCGAAGGTGGAACCGAACCCGGAAAGGGCCTTGACCGCCTCCTCGCCATCGGCGGTGTCGAAGCCAGCCGAGAAGGACACGGTTCTTGTCGCGCCGATGAGGGGCAGAGCGCCAAGGTCATCCATGGAGACGACGATTGTCGCCCCGCTGCTCGAGGCGATGCAAGCGGGCCTCTTTTCCGCCAACCCCACGACTTCGACGGGCGTGCGCACGAGCTCGTCGGCTGCAAGCCTCTGGTCCGTGTAGCCGCCATCCTTCTCCCATCGCGTGAACTCGAACGTCTCCTTGCCGTCGTTGTCGGTGTCAGACACCACGACGCTTGCCATGGCCGTCTCATCGCCCTTGATGCCGGTCACGATGTCGAGGGTGCCGGTCTTGACGAAGAGCTCGTCGTAGCTGTACACGCTTCCGGTGTTGCCGTAGCCCTCGCGCACGGCGATGGCGGCGGGAGCGTCGCTGCTTTCCGGGAGCTCGACGCCGTTGTCCTTCGCATAGGCTGCGAACTCGTCGGCAGGCAGGTAGGCGACGAAGAGCGGTGTGGGCACGCTTTCGTCTACGATGCAGCTTGGGGCAACCGTATCTTTCCACGCGCTTCCCGCCATTGGCAGTGGGACGAACGCCCCCTGGGTCGAGACGAGCGCCCATCCCAGAGGCGTCATGCCTTGCACGGCGCTCGCCTGGGCGTAGACATCGGCGCCGACCGCCTCGATGGCTTCGGATGCGGATGCCCGTTCGTTGGTGGGCTCCAGGGAAACCGTCATCGTGACATCGGCTTCCGAGAGGTTGCCGGCCACCTTCGTGAACATGCCGAGCTGCGACGAGAATGACCCGGCAGTCATGAGCAGGATGATGGCGAGGGCCAGCGAAACGGACGCGGCGCGCCCCTTGGAAGCGTTGCGCTTGTGGTTGATCGAGGCGAGCTGTCCGCCGATGCCGAAGACCGTGCCTGACACGCCCCGGCGCTTCCAGAGCGCGAGCGTGCCGTGTCCGCCGGACGCGCGCACGGCACGGGCCGATAGCTTGATTGTCGAGCTCTGGCGCAGCGCGTCGATGGGGGAGACGTGGGCGGCGCGCAAGGCGGGAATCCAGACGCTCGCGAGTACCGTCAGCGCCGTGAGGACCACGGCGAAGAGCACCACGCGCCAATCGACGACGAGGTAGAACGAACTCCACTGCCCGCCCAGTATGTCGGCGATGGCGTTGCCGAGCCAGGCGAAGATGCCCGCGCATGCGCCGAGCCCCACCGCGATGCCGATGGGGACGCCGATGACGGCGATGATGACGCCTTCGAGCAGGACCGCGCGGCGCAGTTGGCGCTTGGACGCGCCAATCGAGGCAAGCAGACCGAACTGCCGCATGCGTTCGTTGACCGAGATGGCAAATGCGTTGTAGATGAGCGAGATGCAAGCGACCATGATGATGACGGCGAGGATGACCACGAGGTAGAAGAAGGTCTCCCATATCGAGCCGTGGTCGCTGATGCCCATATAGCGCAGGAGATTCACATGGGTTTCGATGTCAGCGTCGCCGAAGAGCTCGGCGGTACGCTCGCGGACCTGCTTGACGGTGGAGACGCCGGTGATGTCGAGGAAGACCTCGATGTCGCCGGTAGCGGTGTCATCGAAGGTGAGGGCGGCCGGTCCCACGCCGGTCATGGTACCCCAGGAGGCGGTCTCTATGAAGCCGACCACGGTGAAGGTGCGCGGTTGCACGCCGACGAGCTCCTCGTCGAACTTGCCGTTGTCATCGGCGGAATCGAGATATCCCATCGACGAGTTGAGGGACGAGCCGTCCTCGACGGTGTAGCCCTTGGGCTCGAACTCGGGATCGTAGTCATCGACGGCGAAGGAGGCGCCGCTCATGCTGCCTTGCTCGCCGGGAGCGAGTACGGCGCGACGGCTTCCGACATCGAGCGTGACGCTATCGCCCAGTGTGGCGGGGCCGTGACGCTGCCAGATGCCGGGCAGGGCGATCTCGCCGGGATTTTGCGGCATGCGGCCCTCGGCCAGGTGGATACCGCAGACTTCGTCAAGCGAGCCCGTGCTGGTGAGTATGGGCAAGTAGGTGCCGAGCGTGAGTCGCTGCTCGTCCGATAAGCCGGCAAAACCCACGTCTTGCAACGTCGCAAGTGCCTCGACGTCGGGCGCGTTCTGCGCCGCCGCGATTTCGTCGCGGCTCGTTGCGTCATCGGGCACGATGACCGATGACATCCAGGTACCGTTGGCCGTCGCCTCGTTGCGCAGGAGGTAATCGGTGGCCGAAACGTAGGAGGAGAGCACGGCCACGAGCAGGGCCGCGGCAAGCGCCACTCCGGCGATGGTGACGACGGTGCGGGCCGTCGAGGTGCGTAACGACTTGATGGTGAACGATGTCATGACCTTCATCATCGGATCCTCTCGTCGGATACGATGCGGCCATCCTCGATCGCGATGATGCGGTCGGCGGACAGCGCGATGTCATCGTCATGCGTGATGACGATGAGCGTCTGTCCCGCCTCGCGGTTTGCCGCTTCCAGAAGTGCCATGATCTCGCGGGAGTTCTGCGAGTCGAGATTGCCCGTGGGCTCGTCGGCCAATACGATGGCCGGGTTGTTCATGAGTGCACGTCCGATGGCCACGCGCTGCTGCTGACCGCCGGAAAGCTGATTGGGTAGGCGGTTGCCATAACCTTGAAGCCCGAGCGTGCGCATGAGCGCGGAGAGGCGCTCCTCGTTCACGGCGCGCCCATCCAGGGCAACCGGCAGCGTGATGTTCTCGGCGACGTTGAGTATGGGCACGAGGTTGTAGAACTGGTAGACGAGGCCCACCTCGCGGCGTCGAAACACGGCGAGTTGCTCGTCGGTGCGTGCGTAGATGTTCGCGCCGTTGAGCTCGACGGTACCCGACGTGGGGCGATCCACTCCGCCGATGAGATGCAAGAGCGTCGACTTGCCCGAGCCCGATGCGCCAACGATGGCGACGAACTGGCCCTCCGGAATCGAAAACGAGACGTCGTCCAGCGCACATGTCGCCTGCGCTCCCTTACCGTAGACCTTCGTCAGGTTGGTGACCTTGAGGATGTCCATGGTTGCTCCTTTCTTACACGTGTCCGGGATACGCAGACGAGTATGGTGCGACAAGCTAGCGTGGTCGTGACGCGCACATTACGGCTTTGTAAGCTGGATACGCGGCGCACGTCAGACGCAGAGCTTGGGAAAGGCGATTTCGAAGACGGCGCCGGCGGGCGTGCCATCCTCACCGTGCAGGTTGGCTGCGCGCAGCGTGCCGCCCTGTCCGGAGACAAGCGAACGGGCAAGCGCGAGTCCCACGCCAAAACCCTCGCCCTCCTTCGATGCGCTACCTCGGTAGAAGCGCTCGAAGAGGTGGGGGAAGTCTTCCTCGGATATGCCGGGCCCGTCGTCGCTGATGGAGATGTGGCAGGCGAGGGTATCTTCGCTGGCGCGTATGGTGATCGTCCCGCCGGCCTTGCAGTGCTCCATCGAGTTCTTGACGATGTTCTCGATTGCCTCGGCACACCAGGTTTCGTCGCCCGTGAACGTGGCGTTGTCGGGGATGGTCGTGACGAGCGTGATGCCGCGCAGGTCGAGCGACAGCGCAAGTGGCTCGCAGGCCCGGGCGACCGCATCGCCGACGCGCACCGGTCGCGACTCCATGTGCAGCGCCCCGGCATCGACCTTGGCCATCTTAAGCAGCGTGGCGACGAGCCACGACACCCGGTCGAGCAGGTGCTCGAGGTCACGTACGAGGATCTTGCGCTGTTCCTCGCCCTCCGCGCGCTCGATGGCCGGCAACATGAGCTCGGCTGCCGTGAGCGGCGTGCGTATCTGGTGCGATATATCGGCGAGGGAGTCTGCCAGCGAGGTCTTCTCGCTTTCGAGCTGGGCGGTGAGCCGGGCAAGACGCGCCACCATCTTCTCAAGCTCGTTGGCGAGCACGGCGATGTCGCCCTCGCGGCAATTCGAGAAGCTCAGGCGCCTGCCGAGGTTGAGGACCTCGTCGATCTCATCCGTGAGGCGTCGTATCTCGGCACGGCGGCGCAGCGAGACGACGAGGAAGAAGACGAAGACGACAAGGGAGAGGATGGCGCAACAGAGTGCGGCCTCCACGCCGACGGCAAGGAACGCCGCACCGGTGACGGCGACGCACAGCATGGCGAGGAATACGACCTGCCTGCTCATTGCCCCGCTCCGATGCGGTAGCCGAGCCCGCGGACTGTGACGATGATTTCCGGATGCGCGGGGTCGTCCTCGACGCGCTCGCGCAGGCGGCGGATATAGACGTTGATGGAGTTGTCGGAGACGTATTCGCCCGCCGTATCCCAGATGGCATCGCGCAGCATCTCGCGCGTGATGAGCCGTCCCTGGTTCTGCAGGAAGTAGAGGAGTAGACGGTATTCGAGGGCCGAAAGCACGATCTCTTCGCCGTCTTTGCTCACCACGGCCGTTGTCGGGTCGAGACACAGGTTTCCGATACGTAGCGCACAACCGCCACTGGTGTTTTGCCGCAACGCGACCCTCATACGCGAGAGCAGCTCGCGTGCGCGAAAGGGCTTCGCGATGTAATCGACCGCCCCCATGTCGAGTCCGGCAACGGTCGAGTACTCGTCGTCGGATGCCGTGAGGAAGATGACCGGCATGTCCGGATGCGCTTGACGGGCGGCGGCGCAGACGGCAAAGCCGTTTCCCTGCGCAAGGGTGATGTCGAGAAGGAGGAGGTCAAAGGTCGACTGCGCTAGAAGCGTGGTCGCCTCGTCCTGGCGGGCGGTCGTGGCGACCTCGTAGCCTTCCGCTTCGAGAAGCTCACCCAGGGTTCGCACGATGAGCGGATCGTCTTCCACGACGAGAATCTTCACGGCACCTCCTTTTTCGCATGGTCACGTCGCCATTGTAGAAGATGGAGTGAAAGGGCTCGGCCCAGATGCCCTACATTTCAATTCTGTCACGTGAAATCGATGGGAGGGGCTCTGCAGATTCAAGGAGGGCACCGCGCTCTAGACGCGCAAACCTTGACCTTCCAGGGGAATTCCGCGCGGATTCCTTGACTTAAAGTTCGCTTTAATGCCTATGATGCGCATCGGATTTTGATGTCATGCCAACACGGCGTTTGCCGCTGACGAAAGGACCATACCGTGAATGACGCTATTTTTCCCGCTTCCAAGATGGGCTTTGGCTGCATGAGGCTCCCTCTTCTCGACGAAAACGACGTCAAGAGCATCGACATCCCCCAGTTCGAGCAGATGGTCGATACCTTCATGGAGGCCGGCAATACCTATTTCGATACCGCGTTCGTCTATCACGAGGGCGAGTCCGAGGTGGCGCTCGGCAAGGCGCTCGTCGCGCGCTATCCGCGTGAGTCGTTCACCATTGCAACCAAATGCCTGGCATGGGCAATGCCCAATGAGCAGGCTGCCAAGGAGTGCCTCGATATCTCGCTCAAGCGCCTCGGCACCGATTACGTGGACTACTTCCTGCATCATAACGTGGGCGGCAAGCGTACGGCCAAGTTCGATGAGTATGGCATGTGGGATTGGGCGCAAGAGCAGAAGGCCGCCGGAAAGATCCGCTACGTGGGCTTCTCCATGCACGATGATGCCGATTGTCTGGACAAGCTCCTCACGGAGCACCCCGAGATGGACTTCGTGCAACTCCAGGTGAACTACCTCGACTGGAACGATCCTCACAATGACGCGCAGCGTCTCATGGAGGTGGCAGAGAAGCATGGCAAGCCGGTCATCATCATGGAGCCGGCTCGCGGTGGACGCC
The DNA here is from genome assembly GCA_003149935.1 of Coriobacteriia bacterium. Taxonomy (NCBI): domain Bacteria; kingdom Bacillati; phylum Actinomycetota; class Coriobacteriia; species Coriobacteriia bacterium. The sequence continues at coordinate 40,423 of QAMH01000006.1, forward strand.
TTTGCAACTTGCCGGATGATGTGGCGGCCATTCTCGAGGAGGCAAAGCCCGGCTCGACGCAGGCCGAATGGGCCTATCGCTTCTGCTGGAACCTCCCCAATGTCATCTCCGTGCTCTCGGGCATGTCGAACATGGATCAGGCGCACGAGAACGTCGCGTCCTACGCGAATAACCAGCCCTTCACGGCTGCCGAGCACGAGGCGCTCGAGCGCGCAATCACGAAGCTGCGCTCGCTGGCGGAGATTCCCTGTACGGCCTGCAACTACTGCGTCAAGGGTTGCCCTTCGGGCGTGAAGATTCCCACGGTCATGGAGCTTCTGAACCTCGAATCCATGACGCATGACCACGAGTTCGTGAAGGAACTCTACAGCTGGCAGACAGCCGAAGGCAGGGCAAGCGAGTGCATCAAGTGCGGCCTCTGTGAGAGCATGTGCCCCCAGCAAATCGACATCATCAACCAGCTTGAACTTGCCGTCGAGAAATACGAATAAGTTTTTTGAAATTTCCTGCAAGGAATCAGCTCGCTCGTTCGTGTTATAAGTGAAGTCAAAGCACGGACGAGTGAGGTGTGCATCATGAAGAAAACCACGATCGCTATTCTCGGCATCGCCTTTGCCACGGCCATTGCCATTCCCGCGTTTGCGCTCGGTCTCGGAAATGCACCGGTGCAGGCGCAGGCAAATCCGCTTTCGCAACGGGTCTGCACAACGCTTAGCTGCATGAACGCGGCGGGTGATTGTCCTGGCAGCGCCGGTTGCTATGTTGATGACAACGGTGATGGCATCTGTGACAACTACACAGATGGCTACGGCGCCGGCAACGGTTACGGTCTTGGTGCTGGTAGCGGTAATGCCTACACCGATGATGACGGCGATGGCGTCTGTGACAACTATGCCAACCGCGGCGATGGTTCCAATGTCGGCAATGGCAATGGTTACGGCGCCGGCGCCGGTAACGGGCCGTGCTATACCGATGACAATGGCGATGGCGTCTGTGACAACTACGCTGGTGGCGCTGGCAACGGCTGCGGTGCAGGTGCCGGTAACGGCGGTGCTGGGTACGGCCACCACGGCGGTGGTCACCACGGGGCTCACTGCTAGCGAGCGAGCCTGGAACCGCGTCTGTGCTGTCTCGTGACGACATCGAAGCTGCCATGAACGCCCACGGGGCGACCGTCTGGCACGTGTGTATGGGGTATTTCCGTTCGGAGCACGACGCGCAGGATGCGTTCCAGGAGACCTTCCTCAAGTATGCGCTTGCCGATACGACGAGCTTCAACGATGATGCCCATCGCAAGGCATGGCTCATCACGGTCGCATCAAACGTCTGCAAGGACATGCTGCGGGCGCATCGTCGCAACGACGAGCCTCTCGACGAGGCAATCGCGTCAGAGGCGCTCATTTCCCGTGACAGCGAGACACAACCCGATTGCGGCCGTATGGAGCTCATGGAGGCGTTCCGGTCTCTCGATGACCCGCCCCGTTTGCCGCTCTACCTCGCGCTGTACGAGGGATACACGGCACCCGAGATTGCCGAGATGCTCGATGCTCCCGTCAACACCGTCTATTCCTGGATAGCTCGGGGCAAGAAAACGCTGAAGGAGGCCCTCTCGTGAACGATCGCGAACTTGAAACGCGCATGCGCGATGCCTTCGATGCTCTCGAACCGCCCGCGAGCGCTCGACAATCGGTCCTCGATGCCTATGATCGCCTCGTGGCCGAGACGGACAGTGTGGGTGCCGATACGGCGCAAGCCATTCCCATTGCCAGTGCTACCAAGGCGAAGCGCCGTCGTCCTTCCCGCAAAGTGCGCTTCAATCGCTTCATTGCCGGTTTGGCGGCTTGTCTCGTACTTGGCGTTGCCTGCTTCGGGTTTTTCCGCATCGCCAACGTGCCGGGCGATCCCGCCACGTCAGGCGATACCGTTGCGCCTGCACCCTTCGATACCGTCATAAGCGCCTATGTGGATATCGACGTCAACCCCTCCATCGAATTGCAACTCAATAGCGCCGATCAGGTGGTGAGCGTCGAGGGCATAAACGATGACGGTCAGGCCGTAGTCGCAGACTTGTCACTCACCGGCCTTTCGTATGGCGAGGCGCTCGAGAAGCTCACCCAGAGTCCCTCGCTCGCGCCATACTTGCGCGACGATGCCTACGTGCAGGTAAGTGTCGCCTCGGATAATGCGGAGCAGGAGCGGATGCTCGTGGGCATCAGCGAGGAGCGGCTGGCGGCTTTGCCGTGCCGGGGGTCATGTGATGCGGTGAGTTTGCAGGTGCGCGAAGAGGCTCATGCTCACGGAATGGGTTGCGGTCGTTATGTAGCCGCCCTTGAGCTGACGGAGCTCGATCCTGATTTGACGATTGACGATTGCGCGGGGCTTTCAATGCGCGAGCTGCGTGATCAGATTGCATCGCACCATAGCGGTACGGCCGTGGCCCAAGATGGTGATGCCCAGGGTGGGAGACACCACAAGCATCACGGATGAAATGGGTACGGCCGTCACCTATACATAACTAGCGTTGGCGATGAGGTACACTGTTTCTCTCGTGTGAACCCTTTGGCGCTACGCCCAGCTTTGTATTGGATACGAGAGACTCCTTATGACGCAGGACATGAACCGGCACTTTTCCATGAGTGCCCTTCTCAAATACACGTTTCCGACGATTTGCATGATGATCTTCACCTCGCTCTACGAGGTGGTGGATGGTTTCTTCGTCTCGAACTTCGTCGGCAAGACCGCGTTGGCGGCCGTCAACCTGGCCTGGCCCGTCGTCATGATCCTCGCGACGATTGGCCTCATGACGGGCACGGGCGGTAGCGCGCTGGTCGCCAAGACCCGTGGCGAGGGCGACGACGAGAAGGCCAACCGCTACTTCAGCATGCTCGTCATCTTCACGATCGTCCTCGCGGTCATGCTCGCCGTCATCGGGCAGCTGATCCTCGTGCCGTTACTCGAGGCCTTCGGAGCGCAGGGCGCGTTGCTTGACGAGAGCGTCATCTACGGTCGTTGGGTGCTGCTCGCGCTGCCGTTCTACGCGCTGCAGTTCGCGTTCCAGATCTTCTATTCCACGGCAGGCAAGCCCAACTACGGCTTCTACGTCATCGTTGCCGCGGGCGTCGTGAACGTCGTGCTCGACTGGCTGTTCATCTGCGTCTTTGGCTGGGGGATTGCGGGAGGCGCCATCGCCACGGCGCTCGGTCAGGTGGTGGGTGGCCTCATTCCGCTCGTCTACTTCTTGCGCAAGCACAACTCGAGCCTGTTGCGCCTGGTCAGGACGCGCCTTGAGTGGCGACCCATCGGCAGGTCCTGCCTCAACGGATGCTCCGAGCTCGTCTCCAACATCGCCATGAGTCTCACGACCATGCTCTACAACTTCCAGCTCATGCGCTACATCGGCGAAGATGGCGTCGCGGCGTTCAGCGTCATCGGCTACACGGCGATGATCTTCGCGGCCATCTTCATGGGCTATGCGCTCGGCAGCTCGCCGCTCATGAGCTATCAATACGGTGCGCGCAATCGCAAGGAGATGCGCAGCATCCTGCTCAAGAGCCTGGGGTTCATCGGCGTGGGCAGCGTCTTCATGTTCCTGGCCGCCGAATGGCTTGCCGGGCCGCTCTCCGCCATATTCGTGAGCTATGACGCGGCGTTGCTCGAGTTCACGGTCAACGCGTACCAGATCTACGCCTTCGCCTTCCTCATCATGGGTATTCCCATCTATGCTTCGGCGTTGTTCACCTCGCTTGGCAACGGTATCGTCTCCGCCATCATCGCCTTTCTGCGCACCCTCGTGTTCGAGTGCGGCGCGGTATTGCTGCTCCCCTTGATTTTGGGTATCGACGGCATCTGGCTTTCCGTCACGGTGGGCGAGCTGGCGGCCGCCATCCTCTCGATTTGCTTCATGGTCGCGTTCAGGAAGCGCTATGGGTACGGCAAGCGCGGGGTCGTCGGCAATAGCAAAATGTGACAAAACTGCCCCGGCGAGTTTTGTCACATTCGGTACGCTAGCCTTCGTCGAGGGCGCGGATCGGTTTGGGGATATATGCGACGAGTCCTAGCACGAGGCACGCGATGCCGTCCACCACGAAGAAGGGCGCTACGCCCATGAGCTCGGCCGCCACGCCGCCGATGGCGATGCCGATGGGCGTCGCGAGTCCCATGGCGGCGTTAAGCAGGCCCATGGCGCGCCCCATCTTCTCGTCGGGCACGTTGCGTTGCGTGAGGGTCATCGTGGGACCGTTGAACCACGCGCAGGCCATGGCCATCACGGCAACCAGCACCACGAAGGCTACGAAACCCGTTGGGGGCAGAAGCCCGCATGCCGCCGTCGTCGCTCCTACGATGACGGCCGCCACGGCGATGAGCCCCGCGAGTCTTTTGCCGCCGCCCCATGCCATGAGTATGCCCGAGCCCACGAGCATGCCGATGCCGAATGCCGCCTCGACGAGCGAGGCCATGTAGCCGTCACCCGAGAAATGCTCGTACGTCATCAGCGGGAACACGGCAGAGAGCGGGCCGAATATCATCATGCCGATGGTGACCATGATGATGAGCAGCAAAAGTCCGCGCGTGGCCGCGACGGCGCTGAAGCCGTCACGTAGGTTGGCGATGACGTGCTGTTGCGTGGCCGTCTCGTCGATGACGGTGGGGACCTTCGCGAGCGCAAGCCCCGCAATAGCGAAGAGCGCCCCGATGAAGTCGAGGAACATCACCGAGGAAAACCCCATGGTGGTATAGAGAAAGATGCCGAAGGCGGGGGCGCCTATGCCGGCAATGGAGGCGAGCAGCTGGTCGAGCGTGTTGATGCGCAGGAGGTGCTTGTCGGGCACAAGCATGGGCATGGTCGCCATCATCGCCGGGCTGTGGAAGGCCTGTCCGATGGCGCGTGCCACGCAGACGAGGGTAAGCAACACGAGCGAGACATCGCCTGCGAGGATGATGAATCCCGCTATCAACGAGATGAGCCCAATGGCGCCGTCGGCCACGATCATGATCATCTTGCGGTTGTGCTTGTCTGCCACGATGCCGCCAAAGGGGGAGAGAAGGCCAACGGGGAGCATCACGCATATGTTCATCACGGCAAGCACGAGCGCGCTGCCGGTGGATTCGGTTACGTACCACACGACGGCATAGCCCGCAGCGTAGCTGGTTATCATCGAGACGGCCTGACCGGCCCATATGAAGCTGATGATTGCCAGCCAGTTCTTGGGAAGGGGCAAGCCGACGGCGCTCGTGAGGAGCGTGTCGGTGGATTCGGCAGGCTTTCCCGCCTGCGCAGGCGAGTTTGAAGAGATGTTCTTTGACATGGGAATCTCCCGGAACGTGGGTGTGCGGAATGGGAATGACTAGTGTTCGGCACTTAGCCGAGAAAGACTAGATGACGAATTCTCCGCACATACATCCACCTCAAATCGAATCCGGGTTCGCCCAGTGTACGGGAGGGTACGCATGCTGTCAAAGCGTCATGCGATCGGGGCGCATAAAACTGCACATGTATGTTGCGCTTCGTGCTGGGCCGCCAAATGCGTGATCGGGATGTACCAAACTGTGTATATGCATATCAAATGATTGCAAATCAGTAAAAACATAATCAAAAGATAATAAAATACTATAATTACAATCAAGTTATAGTATTATAAGCTTATGAAGACATCACATGAGTGATTTCCGTTCGAGGAGGTAGGGCATGGCCCACGAACTCACACCGCAGGACATCAAGGACATCCGCGCCAAGTACGGCCTCTCGCAACGCTCGTTCGCGCGTTTGCTCGGGCTGGGGGAGGCAAGCCTCGCGCGCTACGAGAAAGGCCAAAAGCCCTCTCGCGCCAACGCCAACCTCATCCGTGCCGCCCGTTTGCCGCGCTTCATCATGGACTGCCTCGACCGTGACGGCAAGGAGCTTTCCGAGAAGGAGCGTCATGGCGTCGAGGAAATCGTCTATGCAGAGGTCTACTTTGGCGAAGGAGATGAAGATATGGACATGACGGAGATCTATCAGATTACGCTCACGCAAGAAGTGCTTACGGAGAAAGCTGCCGAGATTCTGGCCAAGCTATTTGCGCTGAGGTCGACCGCACGGAAACAGGGTGATGCAATGCGCGAAATGGTGTTTTCCGACATCATCAATCAGATTGCCTTGCTTAAGCCTACTATTGTCAGTTCCGAAAACTCCAACAAGGGTAAGCTGGCAGAAATTAAGGGCCAGCTCGATGCATTCGATAAGCTCGCAGACCGCTATATCCCGCAGGCGGCCTGACATGGGTAACTATCTTGCGGAGTATTCCGAAGAAGAGTTTTCCGAAAAGCTGATTGGTCAGCTCGAGGCAATGGTGGCACCCGCTTGTCTGTCGCCGCACGATAGACCTCAGGCAATCTTACTCGGTGGTCAAAGCGGGGCAGGCAAGACCACTCTTCACCAGGTGTTCCTCGAGATGTTCAACAAAAATATCATTATCGTTAACGGTGACGAATATCGAAAGCTTCACCCGCGTTTCTTTGCCCTGCAAAGCGCCTATGGCGATAAGGCCGTCGATTATACGGCGCAATGGGCAGGTAAGATGGTGGAGGCCATCGTCGAGGCGCTTTCCTCGGCTGGCTATAACCTTGTCATCGAGGGCACGCTGCGCACGTCTCAGGTGCCTCTCGCGACCGCCACTCTTCTGCGTGAGCGCGGCTATGATGTCTCGCTCGCTCTCATGGCGGTCAAGCCGGAGATATCGCTCGTCTCCTGCCAACTCCGCTATGAGCAAATGCGTCTTGCCGGCACCACGCCCCGAGCAACCGACCCCGCCCATCATCGCAAGATCGTCGACCAGATCGTGCGCAACCTCGCTGTACTCGAGGATTCGGGCATGTTCGATCAAATCTACCTCTACAACCGCAGCCGTGAGCGCCTCTATCCGCAAGAGGGCCTTGCTGGTACGGCCAGCCAAATGCTCGAGGAGGCGCTCTTTGGCAGTTGGTCCGAGGAAGAGTTCAAGCACTATGCCTCGCTCAAGGCCGAGCTCGATAGGCTTCAGCGCAAGAGCTAGTGCGGGATTTTCGCTCTGGCGAATCATCGCGCCGTATCTGACATATAATCCCAAACCATAACCGGGGAGCTTGGATGGCCCAGGCTGAGAGGGCGCTTACGATGCCGACCCGATGAACCTGTGTGGGTAATGCCAACGAAGGGAGTGCGCCATGGACGCCATGGGCAATCAGATAACGCAAATCGATTACGCACGCGCTGGAATCGTGACCGAGCAGATGCGCGCCGTCGCCGCGAAGGAGGGCATCTGCGTGGAAAACGTGCGCGAGGCGGTCGCCGCCGGACGCATCGCCATTCCAGCGAACATCCACCACGCATCGCTTAATCCCGAGGGCGTGGGCTCATGTCTGGATGGTGTGCCACTGCGCACCAAGGTCAACGTCAACCTTGGCATTTCGGGCGATTTGGCCGACGAGGAGGAGGAGTGGCGCAAGGTCGATGTCGCGCTCGAGCTGGGCGCCGAGGCGATCATGGACCTCTCGAACTCGGGAAAGACGCGCGCGTTTCGCCGTGCGCTCATCGATCGGTCCCCGGCAATGGTGGGCACGGTGCCCATGTACGATGCCATCGGGTATCTGGAAAAGGCGCTCATCGACATCACGCCGGACGATTTTCTCGAGGTCATACGCGCTCATGCCGAAGACGGCGTCGACTTCGTGACGATACATGCGGGCATGAACCGCCGGGTCATCGACTCGTTCAAGGAGACGGGGCGCCTCACGAACATCGTCAGCCGGGGTGGCTCGCTGATCTTTGCCTGGATGGAGGCGACTGGCAACGAGAACCCGTTCTACGAGTTCTACGATGACGTGCTCGCCATCCTGCACGAGCATGACGTGACCATATCCCTTGGCGATGCGATGCGCCCCGGCAGCATCTACGATGCAAGCGATGCCGCCCAGATTGCCGAGCTCATCGAAATCGGCAAGCTCACGCAACGCGCGTGGGATGCCGGCGTGCAGGTGATGGTCGAGGGGCCGGGACACATGGCGCTCGACGAGATCGCGGCCAACATGAAGATGGAGAAGCGCCTGTGCCACGAGGCACCCTTCTACGTGCTCGGCCCGCTCGTGACCGATATCGCTCCCGGCTACGATCACATCACGGCAGCCATTGGCGGGGCCATCGCGGCCTCGAGCGGGGCGGATTTCCTCTGCTACGTGACGCCGGCCGAGCATCTGCGCCTACCGGACGCCAACGATGTGCGCGAAGGGCTTGTCGCCACCAAGATCGCCGCACATGCCGCCGACATCGCCAAAGGCGTGCCCGGTGCGCGTGACCGGGACAATCGCATGAGTGACGCTCGTCGTCGCGTATCGTGGAGCGAGATGTTCGAACTTGCCCTCGATCCGCAGCGTGCGCGCGAGTTCTACGAGAGCGCCCCGCCCGTCACGGAAGGGACGTGCACGATGTGCGGCAAGATGTGCGCCATGAAGACCGTGAACGACCTCATGGATGGCCTGACGGTGAGCATCTAGCCTGTCAGCTGCCAGCCGCGTCCACGTTGCCGGGAGGCAATGGCAGGCGCTTGCCACATGTCTTGCAGGTGGTATCGCTTGCATCGTTTTGCGTGCCGCAAAAGATGCAGTATCCGATGGGGCGGACTTTGGCGTCCGAGCTCGGCGGCCCGCATTTTCCGCAATGGATGCATGCGAAGCAACGTGGCATATCGCACCCAGCCTATTCGGGTTTGCGCATCATGAGGGCGCGCATGGGGTGAACAAGGCCGATGACGCACACCACCAAGGCGATGACGATGAGAACCGGGAACACGGCATCGAAGCCCATGGCCGGCAGCAGGAGCATCGAGCAACTGAACACATAGGGTGCCAAGAACGGCCCCAGATTCATCATCGACGTCATGATGCCGCTCACGAAGGGCACGCGCTCGGGAGGCGTGACATTGCCTGTCGCGTTTTGCGCGGCGGTGAAGAACGCGGAGCCGGCAAACCCCAAGATGAAGACGCCCAGGGCGTAGACGATGGATGATGGTGCCAGCAGGCAGGGAATGAGTCCTATCACGATGAACGCGGCCGATATCCCGAACAGACGCGCCTTGAACCAGCGGACGAGGTAGGGGAAGAGCAGGCCGCACAGGATGGTTCCGATGCCGCAGCAGTTGATGACAAGCGCCGCCTCGCCCGGTCCGGCAAGTCCGCGCCAGTCAAGTACCGAGGAGGTCACCACCTGCACCGTCACGACGCAGGTCCATGCCGCCAGCGCGAATAGCGCATAACCCGCGATGGAACGCGGAATCTTCGGCTTTACGGCCCCCTTCGTCTTGACCTGGCCTGCGAGCTTGGCGCGAACGACACCCTTGGCCTCGGGCATCCACAGCAACGCGATGACCATGGGGACAAAGCCGATTAGATACGCCAAGAACGAGTAGTTCCAACCGATCTCGGTCAGATAGCCGGCTACCGTGGTGTAGATGATGTTGAAGACGAACTGGATGGTGATTCCCAGCCCGAGCAGGCGGGAGCGTTGCTCGCCCTCGCACAGCGCGATGATGCTCGCGTTGCCTACGGGAAACATGATGCCCAGGCCAATGCCGACGACAACGCGCGAGAAGATGATGAGATTGTAGTCGGTGATGTCGGGCATGAGGAAGGGATACGCACCGCCCACCGTCATGATGAGGATGCCCGCGATGGCAGCGGGCTTGAAGCCGATCTTCGGGAGCAGGGCGCCGGACGCGATGCTCACCGGTACCGACACGATGCCGGTGATGCTGTTTGCGAGCATGATGGTGGTGATGTCGGTATCGGCAAAATGATGCGAGAAGGCTGCGATGGATGGCGTCAGAATGGCGAACTCGCTCATGGTGCAGAACAGCGCCAGGATGCCGATGACGTTCATCGTGGTCAACGCTCCGTTGGAATTCCTGCGCATGGACATGGCTTCCTCCTCGGATGGTTTACGCGTGGCGAATGGTGCGCCTCGTCAAGAGACGCACCATTCGGGCTTGCGGTACTGATGAAACTAGAGATTGATGTCGCAGGGGGTCCAAAGCACTTGCTTGGGCTTGCGCTTCAGCTCCTCGGCCATTTCGTCGATGGTGCCGAAGCGAATGACATCGGCCAGGCAGTTGTGCATGCACACGGGCTCGCGTCCATCGCGCAAACGGTCGATGCACAGGTCGCACAGGTCAGTGGGAGTGGGAATCTTGTTCCAGTTGTAGCAGTTCCCGATGTTCTTGGAATCGTCCTTTTGCCAGGGACCGTCGTCCAGGACGCGGATGCCCCACTTGCCGATGGGGAAGTCATGCTCCTCCTTGCAGCTGACCTCGCAGCTCTGGCATCCCGTGCAGAATTCGTAATCGATAAGCAATCCGTATTGAGTCATGATTTACACCAGCTTTCCGAATTTCTCGCCGAATGCTGCCATGTCGACGTCGTAGCTTTCCTTGAGGGGCACCACGTTGCAGCATGCGCTCTTGTAGGGGGCTCCCAGGCCAAGGGCGTTGTTGTGGTGTTCCGGAATGAGGTCGTTGCAGTTGGACTGCCAGACCCCGAAGAGGCTGGGCTCGCTGCCGTCTTGCTCGGGGAACCACCAGCCGTGATCAACCTCGACATGACCTTCACCCACAGTCGGCATCACGCGTGCCTTGAACTTCGCGCTGCCAAACATGTTGGAGATCTCGACCCATTGGCCATCGGATACGCCGATGCGCTCTGCGTCAGCTGGGTTGATCTCGATCATCGGGTTCGGATCGAGCTCGCGCAGCACGGCCACCTGACGGTGCTCGGAGTGGAACGAGGAGTAGCGGCGGTGACCCGTGGACATGATGAACGGGTACTTCTCCATGATCTCCTCGTGGGGAAGGTCACGCTCGTGCCACTTGGCGTCCAGTTCCTCGGGGACCAGCGGATTGCGCTTGAGTTCCAGGTCCTCGGCGGTCTTCTCGGGAATACGCGGCGAAAGGTCCGGCTCGTAGTAGTAGGGCAGCGGGTCCATGCCGTTGTTTGCGAAGGCCGATGACCATAGCTCGACACGTCCGGTCGGGGTCAGGAAGCCCGGCTGTCCGTCGGGGCGCAGCTTGCCGGTCTCGTATTTCTTGTAATAGACCTTGCGCTTGAACTTGACGAGCTCGCGCACCTCGTTGAACACGTGACGTCCCTCGAGGCGGTTCTTCTCGAGATAGTCATGGTAGTCCGGGTACTTCTCGTAGGCGAAGCGCGCCTTGGGGTCATCGGGGAACATCTCGGCCATGCGCTTGGCGAGCATGCAGTAGATCTCGAGGTCGGACTTGGCCTCGCCCACGGTGATGGCCTTGTTGCCGCAGCCGGTGGTGATGGAGGCGGCACCATAGTGGGTGCGGTTCACGCCATCGTGCTCGGCCACCGTGGAAAGCGGCAGGAAGACGTCGCAGACGGCCTGGATGGTCGGCGTGATGAAGCAGTCCGTGCCGAAGGCGAAGTCGATGGAGCGCAGCAGCGCCTTGTGCCAGCGGGTGGGTTCGGCCGAGTTGGTCGGGGCGATGAGGTTCGTGTTGGCGATCCACGCCATTTTGATGGGGTAGGGCTCGTCCGTCTCCAGGGTATCCAACACGCAGTCAGCTTGGGCACCGGTAATCTGGTTGCAGTACAGGGGATACTTGTCCATGCCGATGCACTTGTCGCGTTCCTCGTCGGTCATCTGGTACCAGCCCTCGGTGATGAAGGCGCGCGTGTCGGTGTTGTGCTCCGACTGCCCGGACGCGGCGTCACCGGTGATGTCCTCGGGCATCGACAGGTCGGCGACGATGTTGCCGCCGGGAACGTCGAGGTTGCCGCACATGCAGATCATGGCGAGCACGCACTGGCCGGCCTGCATGCCGTTGGTGTTCTGGTCGAAGGCGAGGCCCCAGGCGATGGAGGCCGGGTGGGCGTTGGCGTACATGCGGGCCACCGTGTAGATGTCCTCGACGGGAACCTCGCAGATGCGGGCGGCATCCTCGGGCGTCATATAGGCGACGCGCTCGGCGAACTCGTCAAAGCCGTAGGTCCAGCGCTCCACGAAATCGTGGTCGTAGAGGTCTTCCTTGATGATGATGTTGCACATCGCCATGGCAAGGGCGGCATCCGTGCCGTTGCGCAGGCGCAGCTGCAGCTCGGACCTGGTTGCCAGCCAGTTGACGCGCGGGTCGATGGTAACGAGCTTCGCACCGCGCTTCATGAGGTCGATGACCGCATGGCCGAAGAAGCCATCCGGGTTGGATGCCAGGGGCATCTTGCCCCAGAGAACCATGAGCTCAGGCACGCAGTACTCCGGATCGTCATAGCCACCCTCGAGGCCGCCGGCGTAGTCAAGCTCGGGGTACAGGGCACCGAGCACCATCTGCGACGACATCATGCGCGGCTGGTAGCAGGCGTAACCGGACTGGGTGTAGGCCAGGTTGGGCGTGCGGAAGATGGACAGCTGGAAGTCCTGGGAGAGCATGCCGTCACGGCCGGTACCCACGAAGATGGCCATGGTCTCGCGTCCGTACTCGTCGGTGAGTCGGCGCCAGTTGTCCATGATGATGTCGAGGGCCTCGTCCCAGCTGCAGCGCTCCCATGCATCGGCGTTTCCGCGCTCCTCCTTCGCACGCTTCTGGGGATAGATGACGCGCGAGGGGTTGTAGATGTAATCCTTGAGGGCGACGCATCTGGGGCACAGACGACCCTGGGTGATGGGATCGTTCTCGTCGCCTTCCACATGGTCAAGACGTCCGTCCTTGTCCACGTAGAGCTTGATCCCGCATCCGACGGGATGGCAACCCGGGGGAGACCACACCGAAGAGCGGATCACGGTGAAGTCACCATCTTGGAACTTCCACGGCTTACCTAGATCGTTTTTGAATTCCATGTCTTCCTCTTTCTCTTCTCACGTACATTCCTGCAAATCGAACAATGCAAGGGTTCTCTACTTGTGCCGGTAGGCCGGCGGTCTTAGGCGTCCTTCTGCACCTTCTTCGCGTCGCGCGCCTTGATGACCACCATGAGGGCGATGGCACCCACGACGAGCACGATGCCGACTCCCATGAGCAGTCCCGTGCATGCGCCCCATCCGGCGCTGGAGACGATGACGCCCACCAGGCCGAAGAGGATGCCGCCCACGCACTGGCCGCAGCTCATGAGCGAAGACGAGATACCGGCCAACTCGGGTCGAGGCGCTATCTCGGCGACCATGGTGAAGAAGATGGCCGGGACCACGCCATTGGAAAGCCCGAACAGGATGAGCCAGGGAATCAGCATTCCCTCGCCGATGGTGTAGGCCATCGAGAACGAGACACCGAGCACGACGGATGCCACGACGAGGATGGCAAGACGCTGGGTGTTGCCCGTCACCAGGTTCATGACCACGCCGATGGCGATGCCGCCGATAACCACGGCAATGTTGGCGATGTTCATCATGGTGTTGGCACCCAGCTGGTCCATGCCCATGGTCTGCACCATGTAGAGCGTCTCGAAGTTCATGACGCAGGCGGTGCCCAGGGAGAACGCCGCGAAGGCGACCATCGAGATCCAGCAAGACAGGCTCTTGAAGCCCTCGGACATCTTCGGCTTGGGCGCGTTGGGGTCAACCTCGTCCAGGTACGAGACCTTGGGATCGCGTATGGCCAGAATCCAGACCACTGTGACGATGGCCAGCAGGACCACCACGAACCAGAAGACGTTGTGGTAGCTGTAGGGGTCGCCGACGTTGAAGAAGAAGCCGGACGTGCCCATGATGAACATGGAACCCAGGGGCACCCATACGGAAAACAGGCCCATGGGGACGCCGCGCCTAGATGGCGGGAACCACTCGGAGATGATGACCGGCACTACCGAGCCGATGCAGGCGTATCCGACGCCTTCGATAAGACGGCCAACGACGAGAAGCTCGACGCTCGTGGCCATCGCCGAAATGATGGCGCCGGCTACTGCGCATACCAATACGAGTGTCGTGGCCTTGCGCGCTCCGAACTTCATGATGATGGCGGCGACGATGAAGGTCATTATCAGACCGACGTATCCGTTGAGCGACATGATGTTTGCCGCCATGCCGGTATCGATGCCAAGCGCGGGAATCACGAGCGACATGGTCGCCGGCAGCTTGTTGCAGTTGACCGAGATCAGAATCGAGGCGATGATGGCCACGCAGGCGACGATCCACGCTCGTCCCGAGTTGAATATCTCTGTCCTCTTTTCCTCTTTCGTCATAGGTGCTCTCCCTCCTCTATTACCCGGTGACGGGATTTCGTCTGGAACATGAGACGACTATAGAAAGGGGAGCGCGATGGCCTCAAGGAATGGAAGCTCCCTTATGTTTCCCCATGGGGGATAGGGTTGGAAAAGCGTCCAATGGTGTAGTACATTTTGGACAAAACATCTCACTTTCGTGATTTGTGCGGCCACTTTCGTGGCGAAAACCAACGACTCCAGGGGGAGGGGTCCTCGTGATTGGCGATTCGGCATCAGACCAGAAAATGTACTCGCGCTCGTACCTCACCAAGCTTCGCGTGGCCGAGGCGATGAACCGGCTTTGCGCCGATACGCCCTTCGCACGCATACACATCGAGGACATCGTCCGGGAATCGGGCGTGAGCCGTTCGAACTTCTACCATAACTTCGAGGACAAATATGCCGTGGTCAATTGGATCGGTCACCAGTGTCACGAAGACGGGATCTTTCGCATCGGGCGCGACCTCACGTGGCTCGAGGGCCATATGATCACCACGCGCGAGATGTCGAAGTTCAACGCGCTCTTTGCCAGCGCGTCGGTGGGGCGTGAGTACCAATCGGCGGTGCCTTCCTTCGTGAGGGAGCGGCAAAAGAACCTCACCCAGACCATCACGGAGTTTCAGCATCGCGAGATTACGGGGGAGCTCGCGTTCCAGATAGAGGCGTTTCCCTACTGTGAGTCCATCATGACCAACAAGTTCCGCTCGGGCGAGCTTCCCTACGAGATGCGGGAGTTTTGCGAGTATCTGGTGGCATTGACGCCGCGCCTGCTCTACGAGGCGCTCGAGCATCCCGCGAACGAATGATCGGGAAATGTATTGGGGTTCCGCATTCGTCGTATGATGCTCGCATCGCTTTGCAAAAGCGAAAGTAGCCAAATGACGTACAATAGACGTATCCATCCATTTTCTTTTACGCATGCGTTGAGTGGACGGCTATGCAAATCGAGACGCTTCGCTACTTCGTGAATCTCGTTGATGCAGGCTCTTTCTATAGTGCCGCGAGGATGTCTTATATCTCGCAGCAGGGCCTCAACAAGTCGATTACCTCTCTTGAGGCGGAGATTGGCGCGACACTTGTCGAGCGCAGCGGACGCGGTATACGCCCAACGGCACTTGGCGAGGCCTTCTATGCGCAGGCGCAGAGGGTGCTTCGTGAATACGAGTTGCTTCAGGATTGCGTTTTCGGTCCCGAAAATCCGCGTTTCGTCGATGATCCTATCCTCATCCATACGACCTATTATCCTGCACAGGTGATGATGCCACTTCTGCCAAGTCTTGGCTTCTTTGACATGGTGCGATTCAATGAGGTTTCCTTTGACGACCTTGTCGAGGAAGCGCGCTCGTCACGCCAGCATGAGCTACACCTCGTCGATCTCTATTGCGATACTATCGGAAAGCTGCTCGAAGATGGGGAGCTCGTGTTCGAGCCGATACTCGTTTCGCGTTTTGGTGTCGTATGGAAGGACGGCTCTTCGTTCGAGGGATGTCCCTCGATTCATCGCAATCAGTTAGCGGACTTTCCTCTCGCTATGGATTCCCAACGCGATATGCTCAAGCTCGTGGAGCAGATATTCGAAGACCAACCTCTTGATAATGTGCGCTTTGGCGTCTCGAATCATCGAGCAACGCTGGGTTATGCGGCATCATCGCCCGAACGAGCGGCTACTTTCGATTCCTTTGGGTTCATGCTGGCGCAGAGAAGTCCAAGCATAGATACCGAGGGGCTGCATTACACACCGCTTTCGACGCCGCGTTCTTTGTGCCGTATCGGATTTCTCCGCAGGAAGGATGCGCATGTTCCGATGCGCTGTCGCCATGCCATGGACTTGCTTAGGCGGTATTTGAGCGAAAAGTTTTCCGATTACTTCCATGACTACCCCGTCGAGGGCTGACGTTAGCTGACGAGGATCATTGTGACGGTTCTACCATGCGCTTTCGTAATCAAGGGGGCGCCTCACGTGGAAGCGCCCCCTGCAATGCGGATTTGCAAGAACCTAGATGATCTTGCGATCCGGGCTTGCGTAGACGATCCCGTCCTTGCCGTGCTCCCATGCGGGCAGGCGGAAGATGCGCGCGCCGCGTTCGCGTGCGGCTTCGACCTTTTCGGCGGCATCCTTTCCAAAGGCGAGTGCCTTGTTGGGGCAGTTCTTGACGCAGTACGGCAGTTCGCCTGCACTCGTGCGGTCCTTGCATTTGATGCAGCTGCTCGTGTAGAAGGGCATCCATGACATATGTAGATCAGGCCAGGTACCAGCCGGTCTGTCGATGCCTTCTCCGCTGCCGAGCGTGCGGACGTTCACGAAGAAGTGTCCGTCTTTCAGGTCGTTTCCGGTCATGCACGAAAGCGAGCAGGTCCAACAGCCGGTGCAGCGCAGCAGGTCTACGAAGATCGTGTCATCGGTGATCTCGGCTTCGGCGGGGGAGTGGGCCCATACGGTCATTTCATCAGCCATGATAGCCTCCTTATGCTTCGACTTTGCGGATATCGCAGGCGCAGTCCCAGATGGTGTCCCAGGCGCCTGCCATGGCGGAGATGGCGTAGCCGGAGAGGATTTCGCCGACCTTGCCCTCGTCCTCGACGCATTGGTACCAGTAGAGGGCCGCGTCATCGAGTGTGTCGTTGTCACCGAGCGGCACGAGCAATTCAGAGTACATGCCGCCTTCCGTGAACGTGCGCTTGCGCCAACCGAACCATACCTGGATGGTTCCTGGTGGAATTGCCTGGTCAAGACGCATCTCGATGATGACATGCCCGCGCTCGTTATAGACCTCGCACAGGTCGCCGTCATGTATGCCCTCCTTCTCGGCATCGACAGGATTGATGCGACCGGTGGGCTTGCCGCCGGATAGGTCGGCCATGACCGGATCATCCGTAAACATCGACTGCATGAAGAAACGCTGACGTCCGCTGAAGAACTGGTAGGGGTGCTTGGCCGTCCCATTTTCCATGCGTTCGGTCGTGGGCACCTCATACGGCTCGTGATAGGTCGCCATGGGCAGCCCGACGTTGTTCAAGCGCTCGCTGTAGAATTCCATGTGGCCCGTCTGAGTCTCGAACTTCATGCCGAGGAACGGATCCCAGGGGACGGGCGGCACGGCGGCACGGATAAGCTTTTCCTCTTTGAGGCGTTCGAGCGTGATGGGTGGATCGACGTTTGCGATGAAGGGCTGCGGCGTGTTGAGTCGCATACGGATCCAGTCGTCGGCGTCGTTCTGGAAGTACTCGCCAAAGCCCATGCGCTCGGCAAGGCCGCGGTAGATGAACGAGGGGTCCTTGCACTCACCACGCGGTTCGATGGCTGGCTCCTGAAGCACGACGTGATTGTACTGTGCTGCCGCAATGAGCTCCTCGCGTTCAAAGGGCATGGCCGCCGGTAGCACGTAGTCGGCGTACTCACCCGTGTCGGTCATCCATACGTCGATGTCGACGATTAGGTCCATATTGGGGAAAGTGTCATCGATCCAGCGGCTGCGGTTGGGGCAGTTATGCACGGGATTGCCTGCGCACTTGATGAAGGCCTTGTACTTGCCCTTCTTGGCGTCCTCGAAGAAGTCACCGTTCTTCACGAAGATGGTCTTGTCGCCTTCGAGGCCGTTGGGGTAGATGATGGAGGGATTGTTGAAGCCAAGTGGGAAGCCGCAGGGCTGGATTTCGGAGGTGACGCCGCCGTTGAGATGACCGAGGTTGCCCGTGAGCATGCCGAGCAGGTAGAACGCGCGGTAAGCATCGCCCTGGTTTTGGTAACGCAGTCCAAGGGCTCCGACGATGAACGACGGGCGATGACTCGAATATTCTTCGCCGAGCTTGATGGCATCGGATGCCGGAACTCCCGTAATTCTCTCCTGGTATTCTGGCGTATAGGTTGCCAGATGATCCTCGAGCATTTGGAACGCTGGTTTGAACTTCGCGCCGTCGATGACGTACTCGCCATTGAAAGCGGGTGTGCCTTCGTACTCTTCGGCCCCGCGTTCTGTCTCTCGTGCGGACTGGGATTCCTCGTCCCAGTACAGGAACTTGTCTCCGGATGTGGCGAACTTGCCCGTCGCGACATCGACGAGCAGGGGAGCGACCGTGTATTTGGTCATGAACGCGCGGTCATACTCCTTGCGCTGCACGATCTGGTTGGCCATGCACAGCGCCAGGGCCGTATCCGATCCTGGCTTGACGGGGATGAACCAGTCGGCGTAACCCGCCGAGGCATCAAAGAGCAAACCTACGTCCACGATCTTGGCGCCCCGTGACTTTGCCTCGACGATGTGCTTGGCGACGCGCTGCTGGTTTTCCACGGGATTGCCGCCCCATATGATGATGTAGCTGGTGGCGTCGAATTTGATGGGGTCGATCATCATGTACTTGTAGAAATCGCCCAGGTCGAAGTAGGACGCGTAGTAGGGACCATTGTCTAGACCGTAGGCGTTGAGTGGGTCGGTGCCGCCCCATAGCCCGCAAAGACGGTTGCCGAGCAGGGTGTCGAGACCCTGAGAAGGTGGAAGCGACGTGGTGATGTTCCAGAATGCTACCGTTCCGGGACCGTACTTGTCTCGTAGTTCGCAAAGCTTCGCGCCTATTTCGTCAAAGGCCTGGTCCCAGCTTATCTGTTCCCATTTGCCCTCTCCGCGTTTGCCCACGCGCTTCAAAGGATGCAGCAAGCGATCCTCGGCGTAGACCTGGCGCCAGGATGCGATGCCCTTCTGACAGCAATGGCCCTCGTTAGCTTCCGCACCGGTATAGTCCACGGCCTCGGTGCGCACGATCTTGCCATCCTTGACGACGGTCTTGATGGCGCAGAACTCGTGGTCACCCCACCCGGGACAGGCGGTGCAGACCCATGTTTCTTCTGACATACGCTCCTCCTTCTCTCGCTGACATGCGCCGCAAGCGTGATGCGGCATCGTTGCTTGTAATTGTAGATTCGCGGGTGCGTTGCTGCTGAAGCGATGCCGTGCGCATGTATGCAACGTGAGTTTGTGCATGACTTCTTTTCGAGGTCAAAGCCCCCTTCACGTATAATGTTCCCATGCAAACTGCCGATAAGGAGGAACCATGGCTACGCCGATTCTCTATTACTGGGCGCCGTGCGCTACCTGTGCCATCGTGACCGATTTCGCCACTGAGCATGGCATTGAGCTCGACAAGCGCGATGTTGAGCAGGAGGCTCCATACAACGAGCTGCTCGCGCTTGGCGGCGACGCAAATCTCATTCCATACCTTTACGACGACGAGAAGCTCTACAACGGCGTTGAGGATGTCATCGCGCATCTCAAGGAGACGCGCGGTATCGCCTAGGAAAGCGACCATGAGCAAGTACGACAAGCTATGGGATTATGTCGCCAAGCAGCCGAGGGAGAGCCTCGATCTTTCGTTCGAGGAGATTGGCGATATCGCCGGCGTGCCTCTTGACCACTCGTTTCTCAATTACAAGAAGGAGCTACTGCCGCATGGTTGGCAGGTCGGCAAGATCTCGATGAAGAAGCAGATCGTACACTTCGAGCGCACGAAGGACTAACGCGGCGAATGCCGTTTCTGCGCATCACAGTTAGCGCAGCGGTTGTATCTCTCCGTTCCAGGAGATGAAGTACGCCTGTAAGATCTCCGGATGCTCTGCCATGAGCTCGTGTCCGCGCTTTGTACCGAGTGCGAGGAGCGTCGTCGAGTAACCCTCGGCATCGATCGAACGCTCGCACACGACGGAAACCGCCGGATACTCCGCCTTGACGGGCATGCCCGTACGTGGACTGAGCACGTGATGGTAGAGCACGCCGTCATGTACGCAGGCCCGCTCGTAGATGCCGCTCGTGACGACGCTCCCACTTGCAAGTCTGATCGTGCCCGCGAGCGCGGATCCTGCACGCCCCTGCGCGGGGTGGGGAAGCCCCACTTTCCAGAGCGAGCCATCGGGCTTGTTGCCGCGCACGAGCACGTTGCCACCGAGGTCGATGACGTAAGCACGAACCCCCGCTCGCTCAAGCATATGGTCAAGCGCATCGGCAATCCATCCCTTCGCGATGCCTCCGAGGTCAATCATGGCCGCCGGATCATCGAGGCGCACGCGCGCTGCGTCTTCTGAGCGATTGACCTGCACGCCGTGCCAGTCGACATGTTGCGCGGCTTCGGCAAGCGCCTCGGCGGCCGGGATGATGCCTTCCTTGAGGTTCCAGAGTCTGCTTGCGGTACCGATCGTGATGTCGAAAACGCCATGGCTTGCCGCGCAATACGTGAGTGCGCGTTCGATGAGCTCGGCCGTGTCCACGTTGACTTCGACCCAGGCGCCCCGTGCTGCGTTGATGCGCGATATGTCGGAGCTGGGAATCGTGCGAGAGAAGAGCTGCTCGTAGCGTCTGCAATCCGCATAGACTTGCTCGAGTGCCGGAGTGCAGATGTCCGCCGCACCGTAGGCGCGGATTTGCACGCCCGTGTCGAATGCGGCAAAACGTATTTCTGCATGGGTGTCAGCAAGGTCAAGCTTGTATTTCGCGCGTGCCATCATGCTGACGATGATACCTGTGATGGGCGCAAGCGTCATCTTCGGGCCCCTTTGGGCCAGGTGCGACAAACATGCAATTTCAGACGTAACTTCCGTGTCAATCTGTAAAATAGACGCAATAACCAGATAAGATGTCCAATGTGACATACAGCAGTTTATCAAGAATTTCGCGATTTCAGAGGCCTTCCATTTGTTACAAGGCACGGTTTTTTATATACCCATATATGGGACAGTGATAAAATCCAGAACGAATAACGAAGCAGTGCGTCCTCGCTGACGATTCAACCCTTCATATGGTATGCGAAGGGGAGGGGATTCAAATGAACATGCCGATACCTCGAAATAGAAACCCGAAACGCAGAAGAGGTGTTGGTCGTTCGCTTTGTTCGGCTTTCATAGCCACGACGATGTCCGTCGTTCTGGCATTGTCGAGCGTCGGTGGCGGCGCCCTTTCGGCCTTCGCCACGACCATCTCCAACGATTCCGCTAGCCAACAAGGTGCCGAGCCCAATGCCGTCCCCGGCCATCTTGCCGCTGTCGTCTCGGTGGGAGCGCAGATCTACCAGCAGCGCGAAGCCGAGGAAGCCGCTCGCGCAGCCGCCGAGGAGCAAGCACGTCAAGAGGCGGCCGCTCGCGCCGCCGAGCAACGCGCTGCTCAGGAACGTGCCGCCAGGGCCGCAGCCCAGGCGCAGGCTCGAGCCGAAGCCGAGCAGGCGGCTGCCGAGCAGGCTGCAGCCGAACAAGCCGCGGCCGAGCAAGCCGCAGCCGAGCAGGCTGCACGGGAAGCGGCCGAGAAAGCCGCACAAGACAGCGAGCAGACTACAATCGCGCCTGCTGACGTTGACGGTGCCGACGGCAAGCCCAAGGCATCTCCTGACGAGCTTGCCGGCCACGTCGTGCCTGGTCTCAACCCCGAGAGCACGGTCGTCAACCTCTTCGATTACGATACGGGTGTTCGCGTCACAAATCCGGATGTCAACACCTTCGGGTCCGATACGTTGGGAACCACAGGTGCTGCCTCTCCGGCAGAAAACTACAACACGTGGCTCAACAAAGAGGACAGCATCAACTATGGGCACATGCTCACCTTTGGTGACGGTATGCGCCATCTGGGCTACTGGAACCAGGGCATCGTCTCGGGGTACGGCGACATTGCGCTCGAGCGTCCCGGCATGCAGGGCATCGTGTCTCCTTGGCTTGACGAGAGCGGAAACCCCTCCGTCAATGCAGGCACCTACTACATGGACGCCGATGGCAATGTCTCGCTCAACCCTTCCGATGGTGCAACAGAGATCGATACGACTTTGGGTCCGAATGCCGAGAATCCGGCTGTGGTCGGCGACTACGACAGCAACCCCGCCCTCTATTCCACAGCTTGGCGCAAGACCTCGTCTGGATATGAGCTCATCTACTTTAACGCCGGGTACAAATGGCCCGTGAACGGAAGCATACCTGATCCAAAGGTGACGTCGGTCACCCCCGTCGATGGTCAAAACGTCAGTGATGCGGTTCTCTATCGCGTGCTTCATCCGGGAACGGGGAGCGTGAGCGGCGGCCAGAATCAGCCTTCGACCAACAATGGCGAGGGCGGCACTTACGTGCTCACGCCCGAGCAGCTCTCCCTGCGCTACTTATTCGACCCCAACGTCTTGAATGCCGGCAAGATGTCTTATAAGGACGTGACCGGCCTGTTTCAAATCGATAACGAGGGCTACTTCTACTACAACATGCGCAAGAACTTCGCAGAGTTCGTGGCAGACGCGCAAGGGGGAAGCGATGGCCACTTCGTGCTCTATGATGCTCCTGCCGGCCTGCGCACCGATGGCAAAGCCGGCGAAGTGAGCATCGGTGGCTTCTTCCCCTTCAATACCGGCGCGCAGGCATTCAAGATCGTCGACGGCAAGCTCGTCAACGTCTTGAGGGCCGACAACAACTACGGTGCGCCGGGTGCTGGCCCCCTGGTCAACCATCACCTGGGCATGACCGTCGAGACGGACTTCCGCCAGCCCATTGACGGCAAGGTCGCCGGCAAGGACATGACCTTCGAGTTCGCTGGAGACGACGATGTGTGGGTCTTCATTGACGACGTGCTCGTGCTCGACCTTGGTGGCATCCACTCCGAGATCTACGGTACGATCAACTTCGCCACGGGCGAGGTGAACCTTGGCACCGCCTTCAACAGCAATGGCCAGATCTATGACGAGAACGGCAACTACATTACGCAGCCGGTCATCAAGACGACCATCAGGAAGCTCTTCGAGCGCGCGGGCCGTGCCGACAACGTGCAGTGGAATGGCGACACCTTCGCATCGAGCACCTCGCATAGCATGAAGATGTTCTACCTCGAGCGTGGCAACTACGATTCGTCCCTCTCGCTGCGCTTCAACCTGCAGCCGGCCCTGTACCAGCAGATCAAGAAGGTCGACCAGAACGGCAAGCCGCTTGCCGGCGCCGAGTTCGAGCTCTACGAGGTGGCCACACCGCCGGGCGTCGACATGACGAATGTCGCTGACGTCAAGCTCCAGAGCGTGAGGCCGATGGGCGCTCCGCTTGCCAAGGTGGTGACCGATGCCAATGGCGAGGCTCGCTTCATGAGCACGACGCTTTCCGTCGATGGCCAGGTCCAGCCCTTCAACTTCTCCGACCGCTACAATGAGGAGACGGGCGCCGGTCTGCTCTACATCCTGCGCGAGGCGAAGGCCCCCGATGGATACAAGCCGCTGCCGAGCGACCTGCTGTTGCGCTTTGATCCCACGAACACGATGCTTGCGGTAAACAATCGCTACGAGACCGGGTCATATGCAAGTTTTAACAGTTATGTAAATGGCATTACGGGCTCCATCTTCTACGGACAAGTCGGCGAGGATGGCGGCCTGGTGACGCGAATACCCGACTCCGAGGCGGTGCCCGTCTCGGTTCAGCAAGGCGGTTTGGTGATCGCCGTGCCCATGCTCGAGAAGCACAGCGCGACGAGCGGTTTGAGATGGCTGCCCCTGATCGGCGATAACCTCACGGGATTTTCCACAGCCAAGGCTCCTCCTTCGTACGACACGAGCACTCCGGAAAGGCTGCGATTCCTCGTTCGCCAGCTCACACTCGCTGCGGCGCTCAGGCAGTCGTCAATCTTTGCCGAGGGCAAGGGCGAGGCCTGGCATCTCAGCTGGGATGACGAGTATCAGCGTCTGGAGGGCACGCTGCGCGACCTGCCCGGCCGTGCCGATCGCTATCTCAACGTCAATCCCGATGGTGACATGCGCATGTTCTACGGCATCATCACGCCCGAGGCGCTGGCACGCGTGCTCGGCATAAGCGAGGCTGAGGTCATGAGCATGAGCGGCGAGCAGAAATACGCGCGCTTGGGTGCCGTGACCCGCGATGCCATCGCCGCGGCTGGGGGATCGACGCCAACGGCTATCGAGAGGCTGGTGAATATCATCGATCCCGGTTTGGCCGATTCCACCTACGACCAGCGTGGTTACACGCCTCTTGACGCGCGCGAGTTCGTACGCAACTTCCGCTCCGTGCTCTACATCCCCAACGAGCAGCGCCAGTTGCGCGTCATGAAGATCGACCAGAATGGTACGCCGGTCAACGGGGTGCAGTTCGCGCTATATAACAGCGAGGCCAAGGCGGCGGCTGGCGGGAGTGACTATGCAGCTAGTGGCTATACCGCCACGGTCAACGGCAAGGACGGCATGCTGATCTTCGAGCCCCATCAAAGCCATGACACGGGCTCGGGTGAGTCGCTTCCCGGCTACGCGGACATGGCTTGGCCTTTCAGCGACTTTTCCCAGGAGCACGCGGCGACCTACTTCCTGAAGGAGATTTCGGCACCTGCTGGCTACGAGCTCAATCCCACGGTTATTCCGGTCAAGGTTGGCGTCTACTCCATCTATGCCGATGCGGGCACCGCCGATGATGACGTGAGCGTCATGGCGGGTGTCGGCAAGTTGACCCAGACCATGATCCAATATGCCTCCAACGGCGAGGTGAACATCACCTTGCGCGATATCACCGCGTTTGCCCAGACGCAGCCGTCGGGCAGCTTTGCGCTGAGGGGCTGGGTCGACGATACCCTCCAGGGGACGAACGGTGAGCCCGTCGTGCGCCAGATGAACCTCCACTACGGCAAGAACGCGGTCGTCGACTACGGTCTTTCCGATGCTGACGGCGGTGCGAACTACGAACCCTTCTTTGTCACCGACGAGGGCTTTTTGCGTACGCGCGTCCAGCAAAACCTCCATGCGCACGATGATCCGACCGACCCCGATTATTCCGATGCCAATGCCGACAATCTGGGTGATTTGGACATCACGGGCCTCTTCAGCCTCATCAATACAGTCGTCGTGACCGATAGAAGCAGGGTCGTGGTCGATGATGGCGAGCTCATGATACGCAAGGCCGTCGCGGGAGAGGAACTTGCGGAGGCGGATTATCTCAAACCCTATCACTTCAAGGTCGAGTTCCTCGACGAGCAGGGGAATGCCCTGGCGGCATCCTATCCCTTCTACGGCACCGACCGCTCCGGCTCGTTGCGTAGCGGCGATGTGCTGCTGCTTCATCATGACGAGGCGGTGGTCATCCAGGGCCTGCCCATCGGCAGCCGCTACGTGGTGACCGAGCTCGACGCCAACGAGGGCGGCTTCTTCTGCACGATCACCGACGAGAATGGCGTGACGATCGAGGCCAGCGTAGCGCAGGGTGTCGTCAAGAGCGCGCAGCAGCAGATGCTCGCCTCGTTCCTCAACACGCGCACCGACCCCCAGCTCGGAAACCTGCTCATCCGCAAGACGGTCACGGGCGAGGGCGTTCCCGTAGAGGCACTGCAGCGCAGCTTCAATTTCAAGGTCGAGCTCTTCGATGCGGCGGGAAATGTCCTTACCGGGCGCTATGCGGTGAGCAACATCGATGGTGTCGAATACATCGAGAGTGGCGGCGTGTTGCCGCTGCGTCATGGTCAGACGGCACTCATCTTGTATCTGCCTGCGGGCAGCTACTATCTCGTCACCGAGCTTGATGCCAACCAGGACGGCTTCACGGTTGCCCCGAGCGCCACGCAGGGTGGCCCCACAAGCGTTATCCGCGATGGCCAGACCTCCGAGGTCTCCTTCGTGAACACCTTCGCAAAGCCCGATGAACCCGATAACCCAGATAACCCCGACAATCCGGATAATCCCGATAATCCAGATGTCCCCGATAACCCGGACAACCCCGATAACCCGGACGTTCCCGACAACCCCGATGAGCCCGACACACCGGCTGTTCCCGATGAGCCGACGGTGCCCGAGAATCCACGCGTACCCGTCGAGCTGACGCCGGTTTCCCATGAGATACCGTCGAGTTCGGCTCCGAAGACAGGCGATGATGGCATGGCGGGGTTGTTGCTGGCAAGCGCACTTGCAGCAGTTGCCTTCGCAGGGCTCTTTGCCTTGCGACGCACGCGCCGAGAAAGCTAGCGCCAAAAGGTGCCATGTGCGGTCAATCGCGCTGGCACCTTTTTTGCCTGACGCATTCCCTTTCTGAGTCAATACTCTTTGTAGTATCATTTCCCCATACGCTATCGGCACAAATGCAGACGAAACGAGGTGAAGTGCCCGACGCGTAGGCCATGAAGAACGTATTCCGCGTACTCAAACGCGACATCTTGCGCCTGTTGAAGGTTCCTCCCGCGATGGTGGTCATCATCGCGCTGCTCGTCCTGCCGTCTCTCTATACCTGGTACAACGTGCTTGGATTCTGGGATCCCTACGAGAGCACGGGGCATTTGCACGTTTGCGTCGTGAATGAGGATGAGGGTGCCGACAGCGAACTTACCGGCCATATCGACGTCGGCCAGATGATCGTCGACGAGCTGCATAGCAACGACCAACTTGACTGGCAGTTCGTCGGTTACAACGAGGCCATGGACCAGGTCAAGTCGGGGGAGAGCTACGCGGCCTTCATCATCCCGGCGGATTTCTCCGAGAAGCTCCTCACGCTCACGACCGGGCATTTCGACAAGCCCGACATCGACTATTACGTGAACGAGAAGATTGGCCCAATCGCGCCCAAGATTACCGATGCCGGCGCCAACACGCTTGACGCGACGGTAAACGCAACCTTTGTCGAAACCGTGAGCCTCAAGGCAACCGAGGCACTCAACGCGGCGATAGAGAAGTCGGACGAGCGCGTCGATGGTGCCAAGTCGCTCGCTTCTGCCCGCGTGCAGGAGGCCAAGGACAAGCTCGAAGGCGCGGCATCCTCCATCGCATCCCTTGCCGAACAGGCGCAGCAGGCCGAAGGACGGGCGCAGGAGGCCAAGTCATCGCTCTCCACCGCGCGCGATGCCATCGACAACGCCTCCGATGCCATGGATTCCGTATCGGATGTCGCTTCGACCCTACAAGGCGATTACATGAGCTTTGCAGCCAATAGCGTCCCGTTCGTGACGGGCGCGATGAAGGACGCAGCCGATGCCTACGCCGAGGCAGCGCGCGTGATAGGCGAGCTTCCGGTACAGACTCCGGAGGCTCAAGAGCTGCTTGCTCGCCTGCGCGCATCGGCCGATGACGCGAATGCCAAGGCCGACCTCTACTCCCAGATACTGGCCGATGACATCGCCCCCGTGCTCGGCGAGAAACTCGGCGCGCTTGCAGGCGCCACCTCGAAGGCGGCGGGATCCATTGCGGGTCAGAAGTTCATCATCGCGCAGGCCGAGAACGTCATCGACGATATGGTCGCCATGCTCGACTCGGCAGCCGGCTCGCTCGATCAGACCCGCGTGCTTCTCGATGGCCTCGTCGGCGAAATCGACCGCGTGCATACCGATGCCATGATGCTTGCGGGTTCGGATGCGCTCTCGAGTTTCATCGGCGAGGATGGTTTCGACGCGGAGAAGGTCGCCGAGTTCATCAGCGCCCCGACGCGCCTCGAGACCGTGCAGCTCTATCCGGTCGACACCTACGGCACCGCCATGGCACCGCTGTTCATGAACCTCACCTTCTGGATTGGCGCCTTCATGCTCATGGTCGTCCTACGTCAGGAGGTCGATTCGAGTGGGATACGCAAGCTTACGCTCACGCAGCGTTATCTCGGGCGCTTCCTGCTCTACGCCATTCTCGTGACGCTGCAGGCGGTCATCGTCTGCGCCGGCCTGCCCTTCATCGGCATGCACATCGTCAACTTGCCGGCGTTGTTCTTTGCGGCGATCGTTGCCTCGCTCTCGTACCTCAGCATCATCTACGCGCTCTCGGTGACCTTGCAGCACCTGGGCAAGGGTATCTGCATCGTCCTTGTCTTCGCGCAGATACCTGCCGCGACGGGTCTGTATCCCATCGAGATGACCTCGCCGTTCTTCCAGGCGATATACCCCTTGTTCCCGTTCACCTACGGCATCAGCGCGATGCGCGAGTCCATCTGCGGCTTCTACGGATTGCACTACCTGCGTGATATCGGTATCTTGCTTGCCTTCTTCGTCGCCTTCATGGCCATCGGCATCCTCGTGCGCCCCTGGCTCTCTAACGTCAACCGCCTCGTCGCTCGCGAGATCAAGCAAAGCGGCATCTTCAACGGCGAGAGCGTCGAGGTGCCCGTGCGTCGTTTCCGCTTCTCGCAGGTTTTGCGTGCGCTTGCCGATCGTGATGAGTACCGCAAGGCCCTCATGCGGCGCTACGCCCGCTTCCAACACATCTACCCGCGTCTCATACAGGGTGCCATCATCGCGGGTATCGCCGTGCCCGTTATCGTGCTCGTCGTGTTCTCGCTTGGCATGACGGGCAAGGTCGTGTTGCTCACGCTCTTCCTTGGCTGGATTGCCTTCATCTTCTGCTTCCTCATCGTGGTCGAAAGCCTGCGTTCGAGCTTCGAGCGTCAAATGCGTCTCGACAAGATGAGCGACGAGCAACTGCGCGATATCTACCTGGCGCGCAACGGAACCGAGCAAGCCGACATGGTACACGGGGTAGAGGTCCCGGTTCCCGTTGACCAGGCGTCTTGCAATTCTGGACGCTATGACGCGTCATCGGATGGTGATCGCGATGCATAACATCTGGACGCTCTTCAAAAGCGACATGCGCCACCTCTTTGCCAACGTCGTGAGTTGCATCATCACGATCGGCCTCGTCGTCATGCCTTCCATCTTCGCATGGTACAACCTCATCGCCTGCTGGGACGTCTTCGAGAATACGGGGCACCTGACCGTGGCGGTTGCCAACGAGGACGAGGGGTACGAAAGCGATCTCATCCCGATACGCGTCAACGTCGGCGATATGCTCGTCTCGGCCCTGCGCGGCAACGATCAGATCGGCTGGCGCATCGTGAGCGAGGAGGAGGCCGTCGATGGCGCATCAAGCGGCAAGTACTACGCTGCCGTCGTCATCCCCGATGATTTCAGTCGCGACATGCTGCGCTTCTACATGGACGATTCCGAACGTGCGCAGATCACCTACTACTCCAACGAGAAGAAGAACGCCATTTCGCCCAAGATCACCGCGACCGGCGCGGACACGGTTTCGGAGAAGGTGAACACGGTCTTTGCGCAGTCCATCTCCGAGGTCATGCTCTCGGTGGCGGAGTCCATCTCGCGCTACGCCGACGACATGGACCTGCATGGGCAGGTCGCCGCTCTGGCAGAGCATGTCGACTCGATGTCGGGAGACATCAATCGCGTGGCCGATGTCGTGGGGATGTATGCCGGCACGCTGCAATCGGCGCAAAGGCTGCTCGATTCGGGAGCCGAGCTCATACGTCAGGCCGAAGACGAGGTTCGCAGCATGATGGGAACGGCAAGCGATAGCGTGGCCGAACTGTCATCGGTGGCGGACAGGGTCGAGGATGCCAAGGGCAAGATGGATACGGCCCTCTCCGATGCACAGGCGAGTTTCGATGCCCTGCGCCAGCAGTTTGCGAGCTCCGAGCTCGCACAGTTCGTCGATCCGACGGTTCAGCAGCGCATCGACCAGATGATTGCCGATGCGCAGGCAAAGATCCAGGCCGTGCGTGATGATTACGATGCGACACTCAAGCCCGATCTTGACCGGCTTGTTTCGGACGTACGCGGACTGGGAGCCGATACATCCCAGGCTCTCGATGGCATGGTGGCTGCCGAGAGCGGTATCGCGGCGGCATCGGATTCGGCCCAGGGCATCCTCGGTGATGCCGTCTCCCAGATATCCTCGGTGGAGGGCGATCTGCGCTCCTCGGCTGACTCGCTGCACGAGCTCGCGACGAGTATCTCCGAGGCACTCGTGATGGGCGATCCGGCGGCGCTGCAGGCCATACTCGGCGCAAACGCGGAGAGCATGGCGCAAGCGCTGTCTGCGCCCGTGGGTATCGATCGCATCGCCGTATTTCCGTCCGAGAACTTCGGCTCGGCCATGGCACCGTTCTATACGACGCTCGCCATCTTCATTGGCTCGCTGCTCATCCTGGTCGTGGTCAAGCCGGGCGTTTCGAATCGCGCCCAGGCGAAGCTCCGCAATCCCAAGCCGCGCGAGATGCTGATTGGGCGCTTTTGCTCGCTTGCGTGCATATCGCTTGCGCAGACGACGCTCATCGGCATCGGCAACATCTTCTTTCTGCAGGTGCAGGTCGTGCACCCCTGGCTCATGATGCTTGACCTATGGTTCTCGGGACTCGTCTTCACGTTCCTGATATACGCCCTCGTGCTTGCGTTTGCAAACCTCGGAAAGGCGCTCACGATTTGCCTGCTCATCATGCAGATAACCGGCTGTGGGGGGTCGTACCCGTTGCAGATTCTGCCCGATTTCGTGCAAAACGTGAGTCCTTTCTTGCCGGCAACGCATACGGTCGATGCCATGCGCGCGGCGATGTTCGGTATCTACAACGGGGACTTTTGGATTCAACTTGGCGAGCTCGCGCTCTTCCTCATCCCGGCGGCGCTTATTGGCTTTGCGTTGCGCAAACCCTTCGAGAAGTTCATGAAGTGGTATGTGCGCACCGTCGAATCCACGAAGATCATCGGGTAGTTTTTTGGGTTTTGCAGGGGGCGACGCATACCAGAGCTCAGAAACCCATTCGCTCTGGTCATGCATCGTCCCTCTGCCGGGCATCCGTCTTCGTGGGTTCGACGGTGTCTGGGATGGAGGGAAGGCCGTGTGTCCCCTCTTGTCATCTCGACTGGAGCGGCCGCAAGGCCGCGCAATGGAGAGATCTCTCGACTCCGCTTCGCTTCGCTCGAGATGACAAAGGGGGTCGCTTCGCTCGAGATGACAAGCCCTCATCTGTCATTTCGAGCGGAGCTGCCAAAGGCAGCGGAGTCGAGAAATCTCCAGTCGCGCTCTTTACACCGAGTAGGCCCAGAAGTTGCGTGCCTGCGCGATGATCCTGTCGAGGTCCCACGCCTTCTTGGTGTTTTCCTCGCTGTTGGGGTCGCGGATGATGGCTCGCCCGCTCTCGTCAATTCCGCAAATCACGATGAAGTGCCCGCTTGTCGTGAAATCCCCGGGACCCATGATCGCGATGACGGGATGACCGGCTCCGACACGTCCCTTGATCATGCTCTTATCGGCGGGGAGTTCCTCGGCGTTCAATCCCAGGCCCCGCGCACCCTTTGTCATGAACTCCCAACTTGTCGCGCCAGCATCGACGTATCCACCGTTTTCGGCATACGCGCACATCTTGGGCGGATCCATTTCCGTGCGTCCGGTCAAGTTGACGTAGACCATCGACAAACAGGTGGGGCCACAACCGCTCTTGGCAAGCGTATCGCGTGCATAGTGCGTGCCAGCCCATTGGGCATCGGTCTGGTAGAGGGCAGGTGTGCTGCCGCGCTTCCATTCGGACTTCGGGGTGCTGGCGATTGCCGTTGCACCGGCACCGCTCTTGCCACCAAGTGATGGAATCATGGACTCCATCGAGGCACTCGCGAAATATGACGCGCAGAGAAAGCCGAGCACGAGCATGCCGACGACGATGAATTTGCCCCTGCGATGGGAGATGCCGCGGCGCTTCGAGCGAGCGGGTATTCTGCGTACCTGGATGCCCGAGCTACTCCTGCGCCGGCTTGCCCGTCCCACGCGTATCGAGTTCATGGCGGGGTTGGCCGAGCGGCTGGTGTACGAGGAGGAGTAGCGGCTGTATTTCATCAGGTCTTCGTTCACGATAATCGCCTCCCAATGGTCGTGTTTCGACATTGCCATCATGCGAAAATCCCCCATGTCGATGCCCATAGCAAAGCCTTAAGAATTTCTTACGATGCAGTAAGGATGGGAAATGCGGACGCGATGCGACACGATTGCAAGTAGAATTGTCGCCATGAACACGCAAGCCAAGATACTGATCGTGGATGATGACGAGGCAATCACCGGCTTGCTCCGAGAGGTGCTGCAGGCCGAAGGCTTTGCCACGCATGAATGCCTTTCGGGGCAAGAGGCCCTTGCCGCGTTGTCCGACGGAGGTTTCGACCTTGTCCTCCTCGATGTCATGATGCCGGGCATGAATGGCTTCGAGACCTGCCAGCGTATCCGCGAGGACTCGGACGTACCCGTGGTCTTTCTCACGGCGCGCAACGAGGAGTCCGATACGGTGCTCGGTTTCTCGCTTGGCGCTGACGACTACATCGTCAAGCCCTTCAAGCCTCGTGAGCTCGTGGCACGTGTTCGCGCGCGCATACGCCGCAGGCAGACGACGCAGGATCCAGTCAGTGCCGGGGCTCTTGGTATCTTTGACCATGATGGCCTGCTCATCGACGTGAAACGCCACGTCGCGACCTTGCATGACGAGGAGCTCAAGCTCACCCCCAAGGAATTCGGGGTATTGTCGTTGCTTGCGCGCCATGCGGGCAGTCCCGTTGCCATCAAGGACATATTCGAGGAAATCTGGGACGAATCCTACAATTCGTTCGACAGCAATACCGTGATGGTTCATATCCGGCGCATACGCAAGAAGCTGTCCCAGATCGATTCGTCACGGGAGTTCATCAAGACCGTGTTTGGCGTGGGTTATAAGCTCGAGGTCGAGCGTCGGGAGTCGCGTGATGGCTAGGCTCAAGACCGAGCAGGCGCGCTCCATGTGGACGCGTCTGGTCATTCGCTACGTGCTTGCGCTCGTCGTGTTCACGGTCATCTACGCGGTCATGCTCGTGACGTTGGGCAGCGGGATTTCCCGAGCCCTTGGCAACTACATCGCCGATTCGACTTCCGAATGGCATTACGTGTCGGTTTACGAGTTCAACGACTTGATGTTGAGCGGTCAGCTTAATAGCTCGAACCTGCAGGTTATCGAACTTGGACCTTATAGCAACTATCGGGACACGCTTGGCGCTGGCGCATCGGCGGGAGTCAGCTCCGCCCTGACAAACGAGGCGTCAACAGATCAGGGGCTGAGCCTCGAGGACAATACAAGTACCCTGACGCAAAGCGAGAAGCAGAAGATCCTCCAGGAGCAGGGGCTTCCCGATGACAAGACTCCCATTGTCGCGTATCGCGATCTGAGCACGTATAACGATTTGAAGCTGCTCAAGCCCCTGGTGGCAATTGCTCTCTACATGATAGGGCTGCTCGTCATAACCGTCCTGTTCATGCGCAAGCCCGTTCGCGCCGTTGACGAGATATCCAATGCCGTCTCATCGCCAGGTCTGACAAAGGGCGAGCCCGTCGAGCTGCCCAAGAACCTTAAGCCCACGCAGTCGGAGATCGAGTTTTTGCAGATGCGCATCGTCCAGAACGAGATGGCGGCCCGCGTTACCGAGGAGCGCAAGAACGAGCTCGTCACCTACCTGGCCCATGACATACGCACGCCACTCACCTCGGTACGTGGGTATCTCGAGCTCATCAGCGAGACCGAGGGTATGGATGCCGAGCGTCAACGGGAGTTTGCCAGCCGGGCGCTGCTCAAGGCCGACCGTCTCGAGTCCCTTGTCGAGGAGCTTTTCGAGATAACGCGCTATAACATGCAGAACATCCCCATCGAGCGCGAGAACCTTGACGTCGGCTTGCTGTGTCAGCAGATTGCCGAGGAGTTCTACCCACAGGCGCAGTCCC
Organism: Coriobacteriia bacterium; assembly: GCA_003149935.1. NCBI lineage: Bacteria > Bacillati > Actinomycetota > Coriobacteriia > Coriobacteriia bacterium. The sequence goes on from QAMH01000006.1 coordinate 74,107, forward strand.
GCAATCTCGCCATCGAGGTCGATGCTTCGGTGGGATTGACCGCCTTCTGGGACTCTTCGCGCATGGGACGCGTGCTCGAAAACGTCTTGAAGAACGCGATGGTGCACGCAAGTGCCAATAGCGCGGTCACCATACGGGCAATGCAAGACGGACAGAATGGCGATGCCATCATCCTGTCCGTGAGCAATCAGGGCAAGGAGATATCCCCCGAGCACCTCGAGCATGTATTCGACCGCTTCTACCGAGGCGATACGGCTCGTGGGCAGGCGACGGGTGGCGCCGGCCTGGGTCTTGCCATTGCCAAGGAAATCGTCGAGGCCCATGGGGGAGAGATCAGGGCAGAAAGCGAAGGCGGGCTGACCACCTTCACCATCCGCCTACCGCGATGACATGAGATAGGGGGCCACGCCTAATGTCATCAATTCGCCCTCGGGTAGAGTACGAGGCGGCTGCCATGGACAACCGCCTCGCACAGTGATTAGCCTTCCTGAGCCGACGCGTTTGCGCGCCGCTCTTCGAGCTCCTTCTGGCTCTTGTTGAAGAGTTTCGAGAAGGGCAGCACGTCCAGCGTTGCGAGAAGCGAGAGCACGACGAGCACGATGAAGGTCTCGAGTCGAGCATCGCCGCCCAGAGCTGCCTGGATGATCAGGTTCAGAATCGAACCGAAGACGATGGCGAAATTCGCCAACGAGAGATTGAGCGGATAGTTCTTGGCTCCGAAGCGCTGACGCGCGAATGCCGACGCGACAACGGGTACGCCGCCATAGCAAAAGCCGCAGCAGAACGCACCGACGACGTACAGCACGGGAACGTGGAAGACGAAGGCGCAGACGATGCTGCCCGATGCGATGACGGCGACCAAGGCATCGACGAGCATCGTGATCTTCACGTTGGTCTTGTCGAAGAGCAGGCCGATAACCACGCGGGCAAGACCATTGCACGTGGAGACCAAACCGACGAGCAGGGTCGCGAATCCCTCGTCCCAACCGACAAGCTGGGCATCGGAAGCGCAATTGCCAATGGTTGCCAGGCCAATGGCGATGACGATGATCGCCCAGATCCAGTAGACGTAGAACAGGGGCGTCTTGAGAGCCTTGTCGTCTTCGGCGGGGTCGTAGCCACCTTCGCCGGCTTTCTCGGGAGCCATGAGCTCGACGATGTTCGCGGGCGGCCTGCGTAGGAGGATGCCCGCGATGATGGCCACGACACCGCCGGCTATGCCGATTCCCAGAAATACCGTCGTCAGGTCGATGCCGGACTTGTACAGGTTCACGGAAAGCGTTCCCAAGATCAGCGAGCCAAGGCCAAAGCCCATCATGAGCACGCCGGACGAGAAGCCGACCTTATCCGGAAACCAGACGTTCGTCGTCGCGATGATGGAGTTGTAACCGATGCCCACGCCCGTACCGGCAAGGATGCCGTAAAAGATGTAGACAATCGTTATATTGCCCTGTGCGAGCAATGCGGTCCCGATGAATCCGGCGGCAAAGAGCACGGCGCCGATTATGATCGTCACCTTGACGCCAAGGGCTTTCTCGATCTGGGAGCCGACAACCGCTCCGATGCAGAACAATATCATCATGATGTTGAACGTCAGGCCTATCTGCGCTCGTTCTAGACCAAACGCCTGGCACATTGGCGCCGCAAACATCGAAAAGGCGTAGATGAGTCCCAGGAACAGAAGCGTTATCGTCGATAACGTCAGATAGAGAGCCCTGCGTCCCTTGATCTGGGATGCTGTCATTTCTTCCATGCGTGCTTTCCTCCCTCCACGCGCGCGACGGGAATCTCCTCATGTCCAGCCGGCTGCTTCTTGTGGAATCGAATCGAATCGTGCGGTCTCGATTATGAACGGATGCACGCCCAGGCCTTATAGCCGCACGGGGTAAATAGTCATGAAAAAGAGAAGGCACCTTACCACCCGTAGTACTAGACACCACGGTCAAGAAGGCCCAGTGCCTAAGCGCGTCGCGCGAGCTTGCATTCCTCGACAAGGTCGAGCAGCTCCTGGGCGGAGTGGACGTCGAGCTTGTGGTAGATGTTTGCGATATGGGTCTTGGCGGTGTGCGGCGAGATGACGAGCTCCTTCTGTATGTAATCCGCATTTCGACCGCGTGCGATGAGGAAGAAGATCTCGGTCTCTCGTGGAGAGAGCCTGTATTGTTCCGAAATCTCGCGGCAGGCGTTCTTCCAAGGTGATACCGGACGGGATTCGAGTTCCTCCAGAGTGCTCGTCGATGTGGGAAATGCGGAGAGGCTCATCACCGCAGGACTGGTCGCAGATCCCTCCAGACGCGCTCCCTCGCCGTCTTCCTCCGTGTTCGAGGTCTTATTGCCGCTGTGTCTGAGCAGGGGAAAGAGCGTGGTGGCGACAATCATGATGATGCAGACTCCGCAGATGACGAGCAAGGACTGGAACATCAGGGGATACGGCGTGAGCTTGAGAATAAGGTACCCGATGAGCAGGCCCAACGACATGGAGAGGTACACGACGGGGCGCGCGAGGTCACAACCGGGAGCTTGGTTCTTCACGTTCCAGTTTCCTTCGACGCCAAAGACGAAAAGGCCAAAATCGAAGAGGTTGAAGCCTGCAAGCAGGGCGATTTGCGACACGACCATGGGGAAGCGGCCCATGTTGTACCACATGATCACGGCGGTACCCGTAATGAAGAGGATGACGGAATAGCGATGCATGAGGTCGACGGCAAGAATCGCACTGGTGCTTTTGGGAAGCAGGTGAATGATGAGGCCCGCGCAGACGAGGCCAAGAAGCACGGCGGCGTTCGTGACGATGAGGATGGGGATGTTCACGATGATGAACGATCCCTGGAGCAATCCAAAGGCAAAGGCGAAGACGCCCGAGAAGAAAATGAGGCGGATGTTCCTCGCCTTCGTGATCTTGTCTTCCTGACCGACAGCCTTGCCACTTTCCTCATGACTGGCATCTCCGAGGTCACCCTCATCATTGCCGTCCTTCTCATGCTCGCCCTTCTCTTGGCTGCGCATGTTCATCGTCTTGATGTACGCGAGGATGAGGGAGGAGACAAAGGGGAGGATGACTGCCGCGATAAGCGATATGGGCCACTGAAAGTAGCAAACGATTACGGCAATCGTCCCTCCGGAAATCATGTAGATGCCAAACGAGGAAAGCACGTGCCCATCATGCTGCTTCATCAGGCATCGCATCCAGAGGACCATCATGATGGCCTGCAGTATTCCTAGTATGCCGATGAGGGCCAATCGCATGGGAAACGGAAGCTCCAGGTGCGGCCCCAGAACATAGAGGGTCCCGACGGCAAGCGAGAATATGCCGATGATATAGATGTATGCCGTCCGACGGCTGTCGGGCTTTGAATGCGCCATGCGCCATCTGCCATGCAGCAGCAAAGCGCCAAAGGCCAATGCAATCATGATGTAGAGTGTGAGCTGCCGGGCAAACAGATAATCCCCGTCGACCTCTCCCAAAGCTCCGATGTCTCCGAATACTGGAGAAAACAGGATGAGGTAATGCCATGCCAACATCAAGCTAAAGCCAATGCTGATAAGGATAATCCTGACGGTGCTTGAGTCTTGCTGCTCGTGTTCTGAAGTAGCCATGCGTCCCCCCGCTCGCTTGCTTTTCGAACTAGCACACCCATATGATAGACGCTCTCCTCACCTTGGATGTACTACGAACAATGCCAGACACCTATAGCCCTTGGTACTAAATGCGCATCGGCTTAGTACCAGATTTAGTACCCCCATGGTCACGACTATGGTTCGAGGCTTTTGTATAACCATGCGTAGTGAAGATGCAGTGATGGCCTTTCGGATGTTCGCATCCCGGGAGGCCGAATATGGGGAGGGTGACCATGTCCGATTCTGCCGAACTGAAGAACCTTGATATGGCGGACTTCAAGCTCAATGACTACGACAATATACGCATCGAGATGCCCGAGCCTCCTTCCATAACGGAAGAGGACATCGACGCGCAGCTGTTCGAATACGTGATAAGCGGAGGCAAGCAGATCCAGAGCATCGCCGATTTGGACGATGAATGGGTACGCGGTAACTTCGATGGTCTCGAGACGGTGCAAGACGTTCGCCAGTCCATCAAAGACCAATATGACAAGGAGATGGAGTACCAGCTCAATGATGTAAAGCTCCAGAACTGCTGCGAGGCGCTCATCGACAGGCTGGAGGGCGAGGTTCCCGAGGACATCATCCAGAACAACGTCGATTTCATGCGCGAGAACAACCAGCGCCTTCTGGACGGCATGCACATGAGCTTCGAGCAGTTCTTGCGCGAAGAGCACATGACCGCCGACCAATACGAGGCCAAACTGCGCGACGAGGCAATCTACCAACTCAAGCTTAACGTCACCCTCGATCTCATGGCCGACGTGCTGGGAACGCAGGTGGGCAATCACGAGCTGACGGAGTATCTCTCGGCTCCCGATCCGGAAGCCTTCCTTGCCGAGATACGCGAGAAGGACCAGGTCGAAAACGCCCGTAGAGCCGCCGTTCGCATCAAGGTCATGAGGCGCATCGTCGATACCGCGATTGTCAACGGCGTCCTTCCCGGTGCAGAGCAATCAGACGACTTCGGCTTCGTCATGGGGAGGTAGGCATGAAGGTAGAAAAGGTCAGGGAAAAGGACGGCAAACTCGAGTTGCTGGTGGAGCTTTCGTCTGCCGAGACAGCCGAGGAAATGCAACGTGCGGCCGGAAACGAGATTGCCAAGAGGGGCGTTGGGCAAGATGACCTCAAGGCATCCGGGGTGACCCCGTCGGAGTTTCTGGCAAATCTGGTGGGAGGTTCCGAGGCATCGTTTCTCATAGACGAGGGCATTATGCGCAGGCGCGCGCCCTTTGCCCTGACGGCCGAGCGCGTGGACACCATCGGCGCGCCCGTGTATCGCTGCTCTGAGCATGCTCAAATCGGCAAGCCATTCAAGTACCAGCTCGTTTGCGTGCCCGTTCCCGAGTACGAGCTCGAGAGCTACGATCCGGTCTCCATCTCCGTTCCCTCGTACGAGGTCAAGGCGGAGGAGATCGATGCGGAGATAGATCGCATGGTGCAGTTTGCCGCCACGGGCATGACCGACACGAGCCACGATGAGGTCATGAGGGGCGATAAGGTCGAGCTCGCCATGCAGACCACCATGGACGGCGCTCCCGTCAAGACGCTGTGCACCGATGGTCGCGAGTACACGACCGGCGCATTTGCGATGCCCGATGATTTTGACGAGGCCATCATCGGCATGAAGGTGGGAGAGACCAAGACCTTCGGCTTCGAGGGTCCCGATATCGTCCCGGATGCCGACGGCAACGTGAAGATGGATAGCTACGAGACGACTGTGACCGTCAAGCGCATCATCAAGTCGGTCGCGCCCGAGCCGGATGATGCCTGGGCGCGGAGCACGAAGCCGGGCATCGAGAGCCTTGAGCAACTCAGGGCCGAGGTCGAGGAGAAGATTCGCTCCCAGCACGAAGACGACTTCCAGCGAAGTGCGCAAATGCTTGCGGGCAACGAGCTTGCCAAACGCATCGTGGGCGATATTCCCGATCTCATCTACGGCGTCGCGATGAAGGAGGCGCGCGAAAACCTCAATTGGAAGCTTCAAACGGAGAACCAGACTCTCGACGAGTTCCTTGCCGCTCAGGGCATGACGCAAGAAGAGCTCTCCAACGCCCTCATGCTTCAGGTGAGAACGCAGCTCAACAGGCAATTTGCGATGAATGCGTACGCAAGGCACAAGGGGCTTGTCGTGGAAGAGGATGACCTCAACGCGTTCTTCGAATCCATTGCGCCCGGAAACGCGAATATCGCACATGCCGACTTCAACAGGGATGGCAGAATCTATGCCGCACGCTGTGCGGCCCTCAGGCTCAAGGCGGCCAAGCGGGCCGTCGAGGAGGCGGATATCACGCGTATCGGTGCCGCTTCCTAGCAACGTGGGGATTTGCTTGGTTGCACGTCGCTATCGCATCGATATATCTGGTCAAGACAGGCGTTTCGGGCACGAGTTGATGGAGGGTTTCAATGCACGAGTTTAAGACCGAGAGCAAGAAGATTCTGGATATTGTCATCAACTCCATCTACTCGACCAAGGAAGTCTTCCTGCGCGAGTTGATATCGAACGCCTCGGATTCGATCGACAAGGTCATGATCATGCGGTCCCAGGCTGCCAGTCATGCGGATGGCGAATCCCAGCTCGTCGAGGATGGTTGGGAGCCCGCCATCGAGCTCGCCTTCGATGCCGATGCCGGCACCATCACCGTAAGCGATAACGGCATCGGCATGAGCGACGTCGCCCTCGAGCGCGAACTGGGAACGATTGCCCATTCATCGAGCCAGGAGGCCAAGCTCGCCGAGATGACCGATGGCGAAGGCGACGCGGACATCATCGGACAGTTTGGCGTGGGTTTCTATTCCAGCTTCATGGTGGCCGATCACGTGAGCGTCATCTCGCGCGCGCAGGGGTCGGACGAGGCGTTTGTCTGGGAAAGTGACGGCATCGAGGGCTTTACCATCGACCGTGCCGAAAGGGACCATGCGGGCACGGACGTCATCTTGCACCTGCGTCCCAATGATGCCGCTAACGATTACACCAAGTTCCTGTCGTATCCCGCGCTCGAGGAGCTCGTGAAGCGTCATAGCAACTATATCCGCTACCCGATCTACCTCGAGACGAGTGGTGTGCGTCAGGTCGTTCCCGAGGACGGGGCCATTGACGTTGAGCCCGAGTTCGAGGAATACGTCGAGCGTCGCGTCCTCAATTCCATGGTCCCCATCTGGGCAAAGCCCCGCAGTGAGGTAAGCGACGAGGAATATGCGGCGTTCTACCAGGAAGAGTTTGGCGATCCCAATCCGCCGTTACGCATCATTACGATGCATGCGCGCGGCCTGCACAATTGCGACGTGCTCCTATTCGTACCATCCGAGCCCTCGGGCGACTTCTATAGCAGGGACTACAAGAAGGGCCTCAAGCTCTACAGTTCGGGTGTCCTGATTGACGAGCTCTACGCCGATTTGGTCCCTGAGTACTTTGGCTTTGTCCGTGGCGTTGTCGATAGTCCCGACATAAGCATCAGCCTGTCACGCGAAGGCATCCAGGAAGACCCGTTCTTGCAGGATATTGCCGCGCAAATCGACAAACGCCTCTGCCACGAGTTCGCCGTCATGCGCGATGAGGAGCGCGAGACCTATGTCGATTTCTTCTCGGGCTTCGGACGTACTTTCAAATTCGCCATCTACGCGACCTTGGGGGCGCTCAACGAGAAGCTCGAGGACCTGCTGCTTTTCTTTACCGCCCAATCGGATGAGCCCATGACCCTGCGCGAATACCGTGACGCCATGCCAAGTGACCAGCCGTGCATCTTGTTTGCATCCGGCGACGAGGCGCGCAAACTCGAATCCACGACATCCGTGAAGGCCGTGACCGAAAGGGGATGGGATGTCATCCTGTGCTCCGAGGGCATCGACGAGTTCAGCCTGATGACCCTGCGCGAATATGACGGGCTTCCCATCAAGAACGTCTCGGCAGACGACCTCGTCCTCGATGACGCCGAAAGCCTCATGCGCAAACGCGCGATCGACGAGGAAAACTCCGCATTTTTCGCGTATGTGCGCGATTTTCTGCCGGCCGATGTCGTGGAGGTGCGCTCCACGCTGCATCTTGACAAGGAGCCGGCATGCATCACGTCCGTCGGCCAGGTGAGTCTGGGTCTCGAGAGGTACTTTGCGTCCATGCAGGAGCGGTCGACGGCGCTGCCCCAGATACGCCATGCCCTCGAGCTCAATCCCGAGCATGGCATTTTCGATGTCATGCGCAAGGCGTTCGAGGCACATGACAACGAGCTCGTCGAGCGCTATGCCTTCATCCTCTATGGACAGTCGATGCTCGCCGAAGGCCTCGACATTCCCGATTTCACACGATATTCGAACGCCGTATACGCGTTGATGCAGGAGTAGCGCACGGCATGTCAGCTTAAGGGAGGTACGGACCCATGCAGTACGGTACGGTCAACGGATGCGAGATATCGCGTCTCGGGCTCGGGACAAAGCGCTTTCCGACCGAGGACAGCTCTCGTGTCGTCCATCTTGATGTAAAGACGGCTTCGGCGATATTTCAGGCGGCGATTGACGGGGGAGTCGATTTCTTCGACACCTCGTACTCGAATCACAAGGGCGAGGCGGAGAGCTTCCTCGGCGATGAGTTTGCAAAGGTCGCCAAGCCGCTGCATGTGTGCACGAGCTTCTTCGAGATGGTCGACCCGCGTTACGAGTACGTGTTCCAGAAACAGCTCAAGAAGCTCGGCAAAGAGTGCATCGACTTCTATGCGATTGAGGGCGTGACCGACATCAACAAGGAGGTCAACGTCGAATCCGGCGCGATTGACTACTTCTTTGAGCGCAAGGAGGCCGGTCAGATCGCACAGATTGGCTTCAACTCCGAGCTGTCCCCCGATGAGATGGGAAAGTTCCTGAAGCGCTATCCATGGGATTTCGTGCGCATGAGGGTCAACTTCTTCGACTGGTTCGAAGGCAGGACACGCGAAGCCTACGAAATCGCCAGCGAGGCTGGTGTGCCCATTCTCGCCCACGGGGCTCTGCGCGTGGGTCCCGCAAGCCTCTTGAAAGAGGATGCCCTGGCAGTGCTTCGCCAGGGTGATGCGCACAGGTCGAGTGTCGAATGGGGGCTCATGTTCGTGAAATCCCTCGAAAACGTGCGCAGCGTGTCATGCAACGTTCATTCGGTAGAGCAGATCGAATCCGACATCGCCGTGTTCGCAGACGATGCGGTGCTCTCCGATTCCGAGATGGAGATGTTGAAGGAAGCGGCGCGTGCTCAAAGGGGTGCATGCGGTCGTCGAGGCTAGGGTACAGGGGGCCTGTCTCGAACGGGGCTCCCATCGTGAGGGTAGAGACAGAAGGCGAGGGGTATCGTATCGGTGTCTTGGAGCAAGGAACATATTGATGCCGTCGCGCGCCTAGGCGCCGATGCCGACTACCGGGCATTCGAGCGCATCGGGCTTGATGGCATGAATGCCGCTCGCGTGCTCGACGTCGGCTGTTTCGACGGTTTCAATACGGTGCTCAAGTTTGCTCCATACATGGGCTTGTCGAGTATCGTCGGTATCGATCCGTTTCAAGATGCGATAGACGATGCGAAAGATGCCACGGCAGACACGAGGTTTTCCTGGGAGTGCACGAGTCTGCAAGACTACGTCTCGGATGATTCCTTCGACGTTGTCTACTTCTCGCATGTCCTGCAACACCTGGATGACAAGAAGGCCGCGATCCAGAAGGCATATGCCCTGCTCAAGCCCGGCGGTAGCATTGTCATCAAAACGGTCGATGATTCCGCAAAGCTTTCTCATCCAGACGATGCCGATGTCATGCGTCGCTTATTTCGCCTGTATGAAGCGCATGTGCTGCCCCGGGTCGCGCATACGGCGCATACCGATAGAAACTTTGGGGCAAAATGCCCCGCTCTCCTGCGCGATGCCGGGTTCGTGCACATCGCCCTCGATATCGTGCATGCGAATACGGTGGGCATGTCCGTCGATCAAAGACGTGGCCTGTTCGAACGCATGACGTATTTCAGACGCGCCAAGCCACAGGGGCTCGAACAGGATATCTCGCAAGAGATGGACGAGCTTCTCGTGCAGTGGGAGTCGATGTTCGAGGATGAGGGCTATCTGTTCGATACTCCGACCTTCGTCATCACGGCTCGTAAACCAGACGGGGGTCATGATGACGACGTCCTGAAATCGGAGCAAGCCATTGGCACCTTGCCGATAGAGCTCGGTGGCGGCATCTCCGCACAGCCCATGCACGAGTCTCATCTGGGGCAGGTCATGGCAATCGAAACGGCATCGTTTCCGGATCCGTGGAGTCCCCTCGCCTATGTGAGCGAGCTGCGTTACAACCACGATGCGCGCTACGAGGTGATCGTGGACCGTGCGGGGGCGGTGCTGGGCTATGTCGGCGTGTGGGTACGGGGCGACGAATCCTACATTTGCCAGATTGCCGTTGCGCAAGCGGCGCGAAGGCAGGGTCTGGGGAGGCTACTCGTCATCAGAGCCGCACAGATGAGCCGCGTACGCGGAGCGCATGTATTGCGTCTGACCGTGCGCGAGAGCAACGCGGATGCTATCGCCTTCTACAGGGCCCTGGGCTTTCGCAGCATCGGCACTTTGGAATCCTATTACGCAAACCCACTCGAGAACGGTCTCGAGATGGCGATGGAGCTGTAGACATGTCATCGGGAGGAAGCATGCTGGAAGAAGACGAGCGCGTTGCGGATGGTGCGGCTGCATCCGATACAGGCGATGCCGCGCGCAAAGACGAGGCACACGCTCGGCAAGATGACGTCGTAGCGCGAAAAACTGCCGATGGCGAGGAGGCCGATCGCTTTCACGCCTATTTGACGGGTGAATTGCGACGATATCGCATGCTCGCCTGGGTCTTGGGCGCATGCGGTTTTGCGCTTCTGATGATCGCCGTCGGTCTGAATCTCAACGGCATCATGCCCGTGAAGATCTACAACATCGCGATGTCGGTCGCCTATCTCTTCATTCTCCTCATGGCCATTACGATCTTCACGCGCACGCGTCCGTGCAGGAAGAGGATCAAGCAGCTTGAGGGAAAGCCGCTTTCCGAGATTCGTGACGACAATGCGCCCGATGGCGTGAAAATCGACAGCATGGCCCAGTTCAGGGACATGGACGATCTCTACAAGATTCTTGAGCGTGATGTGCGTACCGAGGTCATTCCCGACCTTCCGGAATACAAGCGGCTCAGGCGCATCTGGCTTGCCCTATATGCCGCGGCGCTCGTGGTCGGTGTAGCCGCACTCGTGCTCTATTACCTGTACCCGGCCCTGAGCATTCCCGCAACCTTGCTACTTCTCGCCGCTTTTGCCCTGGTGATCGTGGCGTTCTATATGGACCGGACAAAGATGAAGCCCATGCGCGTCGAGTGGGCGCGTGGCTATGGAATGACGGAGATGCAGTTGCGCGATAACTTGCGCGAGATTAAGGCAGGTCAAAAATGAGTGCCACGAAGCGAAAGAGGGCGGCCGAACGACGCGAGGCGGGCGAGGCTGCGAGTGCGCCTGCCGCCAAGGATGCGCAAACCGCTGGTCTTGACGAGATACTGCGCGACGATGACAGTGACGCCAAGCGAACCAAGAACGCCGTCGATGCCGCCATGCGAAATGCAAAGCAGGGCATGGAGATCGACCCGCGCCTCATGCAGCTCTTCAAGGATTTCAAGCTCTATCGTATCCTGGTGGTCGTCATCATCGCCATCGGCTTTGGCATGATGCTTGTCGCGATGTATCTATACAGTAACGGATACATCGATGGCGATACCCAAAACAACATCCTGCTCATGGCAAACATCGTAATCGTGGCGGGCATGGTCATCGCCTTCGGCCGCGCGCGTCCGATTCGCGAGGACATCAATGCCTGGCACCGGATCAACGCCATGGCCCTCGAGCAGTCCCATGGAAAGCACGGGGCGACGAAGGCGGACATCGACAAGATATTTCTCTCACGTGCCCGCAACAAGCACGTGCCTCCGACTCCCGAGTTTAGACGGATTCGCCGTGTCTGGATGGGGCTCATTGCTGCGGCGACGGTCATCACCATCATCGCCGCCCTCATCGCCCAGCGCAACATGTCCGATGTCACGGTTCCCGTCCTCATGATCATGGTCTCGCTTGCCATTCTCGTGATTGCGACGGTTCTCGATCGCGTGAAGATGAAACCGCTGCGCAAGGAATGGGAACGCGACCTGGACCAGAAGATCAAGGCCGCCGAAAAGGCATCGAGGAAAAGCCGCACGAAGCAATGAGAGGATGCTTGCCCCGTAAATGGTGTCGGTAGCGCAGGGGAGAGGCATCTCCCCTTGCCTATAGAAACGTCAGGTGCGTAGAAAGGAAAAGCCATGTATCCAGAAGACGAGAAGCAGGTGCGCGATTCTGCCGTCGAGCATATCGAGGAGGCGGCGATTGCCGATGGTCTCGATAGCGGGGCAAAGGCCCAGCCCGAGCAATCCAAAGAGCCCTCTGCATGGACGGCCAGCGAGGAGAACTTCGTGGAAGCTGCCGAGGAGCACATTGAAGAGGCATCCATAGCAGACGGAAAGACGAAGTAGGAAAACGGCAATTGCGCGGCGGTCTGGACAGGGGGAGGCTCCCTTGTCCAGACCGCAAAAAGAAGGGAGTGCCCATGCCTGGTGGATGTTGGATCTGCAATCCGATGTGTGGAAAGTGCCAGCCAGCACCTCTTAAATCAGCGACGTGTCCAGCATGCGGCACGCTCAATATCTTCGAAAGGGAGCGCGTTCTCTCCAAAGAGCCCCTCGTTTGCAAGGGATGCGGGGAGGACTTGACCGATATGGTTCGTCCCAAGCCCGTAAAATGCAACTACTCTGGATATATCTGCGCCTACCCATGCGGCAATTCCAAATCGCCCCGCCATGATCATGGCGATATGCCGTGCGAGAGGAATACGCCTCCGAGCGAGGAGTGGCTCGCATCTCATCCCAAGGCGCGCGCCTTCGTCAAGGGCAAATAAGCATTCAGCTCGGCATCTCAAATCCCCGTCTATATCTCTGAGCACTATAGGCCGCAAAGCCGTTTGGTCTTTGTCGAAAGCACCCTAGTACCAGACATACTAAAACGCCACAGACCTGGTCTTTAGTATGCCCTGAGCGATGTTTGAGACGTTACCCAGATGTTACCTTTCGCACTGTTCGCGCATCGCTTATCCCACCCTCCACATGTGATCGATGCGCGAACGCTTAATTCTTTCGAAAAGGGAAGGGGCATTAGCAAATGTGTTTTAGACCACCATCGTTCGACGACATGATGAAGACCTGCGAGAAGTGCGGGTCCTTCAATCCGCCCGAGGCGACGAATTGCAAGAAGTGCGGCGCACCTCTTGCCGAGCCCGATGCGGCTGCACCCACTGGTGCTCCCGCCGCCCCCGGTGCGGCTCCCAAGGCTCCCGGCGCAGCTCCCAAGGCACCCGGCGCCTAACCACTGATTTCACGAGCACTAGCTCTAGGTAGGACGTGTTTTGGGAGGTGGTTATCAAGGTCAGCCCAGATGCACCATCAAGTGGAGAGTAAGAGAAGAGTAAGAGTTAGAAATGAAAGGGGGGTACATTCATGATCAATGAGCTGAACAAAGACTTGTACAAGACAGATTGGCGTTGGTTCGAAGATGGATACGAGGTAACGCGTACTTCTGTTTGGACTGGTCCTGGCTGTCACAATGGCTGCGGCGTTCTCGCCTACGCAAAGGATGGCAAGCTCGAGCGCGTTGAGGGCGATCCCAATTTCGCATACAACCAGGGTCGTCTCTGCCTACGCTGTCTCAACATGGTTGAGCAGATCTACAACCATGATCGCATGAAATGGCCGCTGCTCCTGGACGGAGAAAAGGGTTCGAACAAGTGGAAGCGCGTAACCTGGGACGAGGCTCTCGATTTTATCGAAGAGGCCTTCCAGGATTGCTGCCGCATCATTCGTGATGAGTTCGGCGGAATCGGCCCCGAGGGCGTCGTCGCCCTTTCGGGTACTGGCCGTAACGCCATGTGGCAGGGCGCCATGGTTCTGCGTACCGCCTTTGGTTCGCCGAACATGTCCTTCGGCTTCCTTTCGGCAGACTCCTGCTATCAGCCGCGCATGACCGCGAACCTGCTGCAGGAAGGTGACTGCTGGATTCTCGATAACGCCCAGCTGCACCCCGACCGTTATAACAATGCGGAGTGGGTCAAGCCCGAGGTCGTCATCGTATGGGCTAACCAGCCGCTCGCATCCAACCCGGACGGTTTCATGGGCCACTGGCTCATCGACCTCATGCGCATGGGCACGAAGTTCGTCGTCGTCGATCCCGCGCTGACCTGGCTTGCTTCCAAGGCTGACATCTGGCTGCAGATTCGTCCTGGTACTGACTGCGCGCTTGCCCTCGGCATGCTCAACGTCATTATCAACGAGGATCTGTACGATCATGACTGGACCGAGAAGTGGACCTACGGTTTCGAGTCGCTCGTCGAGCGTGTCCAGGAGTATCCGACCGACAAGGTCGCCGAGATCTGCTGGGTCGAGGAGCAGGACATCATCGATGCCGCTCGCATGTACGCCCAGGCCAAGCCCGCTGGCATTCAGTGGGGCCTTGCCATCGACATGCAGATTTCCGCCATGGAGGCGTCCAACGCCATTGACGACATGGTCGCCATTTGCGGTAACCTCGACGTTCCTGGCGGCAACGTGCTGGTTCGCTACGCCTACAACTCCTCCAAGAAGTATGGCGCCGGCCTCGAGTTTATCTCCCCCGAGATGCTCGACCGCCGCATTGGCACGACGCAGTCCCCGATCCACAAGGCGGGCTACACGCCGTTCATCCCGCCCGATCTGCTGCTCGAGGCCATGGAGACTGGCGTCCCCTATCGCCCGCAGCTCATCTGGGTCGAGCAGACCAACCCGATTGCCAACATGGCCGGCGATGCTCCGCGCGTCTACAAGGCATGGAAGAACATCAAGTACACGATCGTTGCCGATTACTACTTGACCCCGACTGCCGTCGCATTTGCCGACTGCGTCCTTCCGATGGCAATGTCCATCGAGCGCGATTCCTATCGTTCTTGGTGGCAGCCGCTGCGTACCATCACCGCGTCCGCCGGTCGCTACTACGAGTGCAAGTCTGACGAAGAGCTCGTTGTCACGATGGGCAAGCGCTTCAACCCCGAGTTCTACGGCCAGTTCGAGACGACCGAGGACTTCCTCACCTGGATGATCCAGGACGAGGGCAACGGCGTCGACTACACCTTCCAGGACCTCAAGGAGAAGGTGTACGACTGGTGGGATTGGAACGAGACGTATCGCAAGTACGAGAAGGGCCTGCTCCGCGAGGATGGCAATCCCGGCTTCGTTACCGCGACCGGCCTCTTCGAGATCTACTCGCCGCTGTTCGACGTCTGGGGCTTCGATCCGCTGCCGCATCACATGGAGCCCTACGAGTCGCCGTATCGCACTCCGGAACTCTTCAAGGAGTATCCGCTCATCTACACGTCCGGACACCGCCACATCGGCCTGTTCCACTCCGAGCATCGTCAGTTGCCGCACATGCGTCAGATTCATCCGACGGCCATCTGCGACATCTCGCCCGAGCTCGCCGAGGAGCTTGGCGTCGTCGAGGGCGAGTGGGTCTGGTTCGAGAACCCCCGCGGTAGGTGCAAGCAGCAGGCTCACATCGCTCCTGGCCTGATGCCCAACCTGGTCCGTGCCCGTCACGGCTGGTGGTTCCCCGAGGAGGAGGCGGCCGAGCCGCATCTGTATGGCGTGTTTGACTGCAACGCCAATAACCTCACCACCATGGGCGTCTATGGCCCGACTCACTATGGTGCTCCCTACAAGTCGACCCTGTGCAAGTGCTACAAGGTGACGCCGGAGAACGACCATAGCGAGACCGAGGTCATCACGACCGAGCCCCTTACCGGCTTCCACTTCACGCGCTTTGAGGGGGTGTAAGAGAATGCCTACAGCAGAAGAGATGAACCGCGGTTTTGACGCATTCAAGTACTGGGCCGAGTTCAAGGATTACAACGCGAAGCCCGTCCAGAATGGTCTGCTCATTGACTACGAGTTCTGCACTGATTGCCACTCCTGCGAGATTGCGTGCCAGATGCACCTTAATCTGGAGCCTGAGCAGTGGGGTATCAAGACCCTCGAGTACGGTCCGACCAAGAACGTCAAGGGCGACTGGGAGTGGACGTATGTCCCGATGCCCACCGACCTGTGCGATGGCTGCGCGGACCGCGTCGCCGAGGGACGACTTCCCATGTGCGTGCATCATTGCCAGTCCGGTGTCATGTTCTATGGCCCGATCGAAGAGCTGGCAAAGAAGGCCGCCGAGAAGCCGAAGATGGTCCTTTTCACGCTGGACCAGGACAAATAGTCGAAGGCAAGCATAAGTATTGACTAGCTTGGGAGGTTGTTATGTCTCAACAGATGAAAGGCGGTTTTAGGCCGCCCCCAATCGGGAACATCCTTTGGAAGTGCCCTGAGTGCGGAACGTTCAACGCTGCGGAGGCGCCGACTTGCAAGAAGTGCGGTGCCGACAAGGTGATTACCGACGACATCGCTGGTGCTACCTATAAGCCCATTGACGAGTCGGAGCGTCGCAACCAGGACAGGAAGTTCAAGTAAGCGGTCTTACGCTTGGCGAAGCTGGAGGTTTCGGTATGGAGGGAGCCTCCAGCTTCTTGCTATTGGTTTCGTTTTACGTTCTAGAAACTTGATGATTCGCGTGCTGCCTGGTCCGTGCATGGGGAAAGGCGGTCCTCAAATGGCAGCTCGACGAACGACCCGCTCATTCTGAATAGGAGGGAATGAGTAATGAATCTTCTGATTTCTTTTATACCGATTATCGTCATGATCGTGATGATCGTCGGCTTCAAGGTGCGCGGTGACATCACCGGTACGGTGGGCTGGATACTCACCATTGCCGTCGCGGTGTTCTTCTTCAATACCGATTTCGTCTTCAGCTTGCTTGCTTCGCTCAAGGGCCTGCTCGCATCGATGGCGATTACCGGTATGGGATTCTTCGCGCTCCTGCAGATCACCTTCATGCAGGAAACCGGCGCCTTGCAACGTGTCGTTGTCTGGATCAAGACGTTCTCGCATGGCGACAAGCCCTGCCAGATCATGGTCATTAACGTCATCCTCGGCTCGATGCTCGTCTGCGTGGGTGCGACCCCCGCAATCATCTTGCCGCCGATCATGTTCGCCTTGGGCTACACGACCGTCATCGCCGTTGCACTGCCTTGCATCGGTTACGATTCGCTTTGCACGTTCGCCATGTTGGGCGCGACCGTCGTCACGCTTACGGACATCCTGACTGGCGCCGGCTTTACGATGATAGACGGTACGGCTCCGACGTTGCAAGTCGTCGCGCAGTACTTCACCAATTACCTGCCTGTCATCACGCCGTGCATCTGCCTTGCCATGCTCTTTATGGCAGGTGGTGCCAAGCTGCTCAAGCAAGGTTGGTTGCCTGCGCTGATCACTGGTCTGTGCATGGGTGGTTTCGCGTTCATGTTCAGCCATCTTGTTCCGCAGTCCATCGTTCTCATGGGCGTCCTCTGCGGCGCATGCTCGCTGGTCGTGATGCTGCTCTACATGAAGATACGTGGTATCCAGTTCTTCGACAGGTCGGGTTTGACCGAAGAGGACAAGGAACTCGAGAAGGAAATCCCGCTTTGGAAAGCTCTGCTTCCCTGGGGTCTTCTTATCTTCTTCTGCGTGATTACCAACTTCGTTGGCCCGCTCAAGGACATCCTGTACTCCGGTCCGCTCGAGATGCGCGTCATCCTGTGGCCTGGCGATGCCGGCCAGCCGATGCGCGTGATCTGGAACGCCTACTTCTGGGTGCTCATCTCGACCATCATCTCCGCCATCTGGCTCAAGCCGCGTAATGGTTCGAGTTGGGGGACCATCCTCAAGAAGTGGAACAAGCGCTGGGCTCCGCCCACCATTAGCTCCATCGTCTACTTCATGATTGCTTACGTCATGATGTACTCGGGCTACAAGTTTGGCGTCAATGCCGCTGGTGTCGAGACGTGGTTCCTCGATCCCGCGAACCAGGACACCAACATCATCGCGCTGTGGGCGCATTCCGCCGCTGCGGCATTTGGCTGGTGGTATCCGGTTGCCAACGGCTTCCTCGGCTTGCTCGCCGGCTTCGTAACTGGTTCGGAGACTTCGACGATCGCACTGTTCGCGAATTACAACCTGATTTCCGCACAGGATCTTGGTTTGAATCCGCTGGCGGTCATCGCGTCCGGTGGCATTGCCGCCGGCCTTGCATCCGTCATCACGCCGGTGAAGCTCCAGCAGTCTGCTGCTTCGCTTGACGAGGTCGGTGCCGAAAGTCAGGTTCTGCGCAAGGTGCTTCCCTATGCTCTTGTGTTGGTGACCATCTCGGTAATCATGTCCCAGATATTCGCCATTACGATTCCCGCCTAGGCTTTTTATCGGGAATCGCATCTGGAGGGATGCGTGGAGGGAGCGCGGCTTGCCCGCGTTCCCTCCTTTTCTTTGAGACAGGGGGATGAGACAGACGACCAGGCCGAACTGTCTGTGGGTGGGACATCGGACCTGTTCACTTCTCCCACCCCCTGGCACTTGGCAGGCTGCCAAGAAATGCCGGCGCGTGACCGCGCGGGAAGTCATCGTGCCACGTTTTCCGGTCACTGACCGCTATGTTTGGCAGCTCGCCACGTTTTCCGGTCACTGACCGCGAAACGTGGCACAAGGTGGGGTTGTCCGTATGACTGTCCGCCCATGGGGTGTAGAATCACAGAACGCATCGTTGCGTTCTCGTGCGCATGTGGGAGGTTCGGTCGTGTTTAAGGTTCGCTCGAAATACTTGCTGCTTATTGCTGCTGCCGTCTGGTTCATCGCTGGTGTGAACATCGCCCGTCTCGGTGTGCTTGCGATCGGGGAGGGAACGACGCCCCTTTGGATGCTCGTTGTCGGCATTCCGGTCATTTGGGTCCTCTTTCACATGATGTTTAGCAAACTCGTCGGCAAACATGCCGATCGCATCAGGGGATACGGCGAAAACCGCATGCACGTGCTCCGCTTCTTCGACGTGAAGGGATATATCATCATGGCCGTCATGATGGGTGGCGGCATTTCGTTGAGGAGCTTCGGTATCGTTCCGACTTGGTTCGTTGCGTTCTTCTATACGGGTCTTGGCATCGCGCTGGCCCTCGCGGGTATCGGCTTCCTCATCCACTTTATCAGGCAGGGCAAGGATCTTGTCTGTCCCGTCACGAAGAAGCGTCGGCTCGCTTGACGCGAGCCAGCTCCTTACGCAACGCAATGGAGTTCCTGATCGTCTGTCCGCTCGTCTTTCTGGCGGGCCTTGTCGATGCCATAGCCGGTGGCGGGGGATTGATTTCCCTTCCCGCCTACTTCTTCGCGGGCCTTCCCGTCCACAACGCGATTGCCACCAACAAGCTCTCGAGCACGATGGGCACGACCGTTGCCACCATTCGGTACGTGATGTACGGCTACATGGTGAAGTGGCTCGTCGTTCTCGGCGTCGCTTGTGGGCTGCTCGGCTCGTTTCTAGGGTCAAACCTCGCCCTCGTGGCCGACAGTGTGGTGCTCATGGTCTTCATGCTCGTGTCGCTACCTTTGATTGCCTATATCGTGCTCCGAACGCGCGATCTGGATGGGTTTGCCGATAGGCCGCTTTCGCGGACGAGGACTTTCGCGCTTACGGGATTGATAGCATTCGCGATCGGCATATACGATGGCTTTTACGGACCCGGGACGGGCACCTTCCTCATCCTGCTACTCACCACGCTTGCGCATCTCCCGCTCGAACAGGCACAGGGAACAACCAAGGCGATTAACCTTTCCACCAACTTTGCCGCGCTCGTGGTCTTTCTGGCAAGCGGAAACGCCATCGTCGTTCTCGGACTCGTGGCCGGTCTCTTCAACATCGCGGGCAATTGGATTGGCGCGACGCTCTTCCACAAGAAGGGCTCGTCAATCACGCGTCCCATCATGCTTGTGGTCATCGTGCTCTTTGCCATCAAGCTCGTAAGTGATTTGTTTGGTGCGCTCTTGTAGGGCGGATTGTCCTATACTGCATCTGCGCGCCGCCCTTTTGGCGGCATGATTGCAGCGAGCAAACATGAGAGGGAGCATTCCATGGACGAGGTCTACGAGTTTCTCAAGGAAAAGGCACCTACGTATTACCTGGCAACGGTCGAGAACGGCGACCCGCGCGTGCGGCCTTTCGGCACCGTCGACCTCTTCGAGGGCAAGCTCTATATCCAGACGGGCAAGAACAAGAGGGTCTACCGGCAGATTATGGATCATCCGCAGGTCGAGATATGCGCCTGTGTCGGCCCTGAGTGGCTGCGTCTTTCCGGCGAGCTCGTGCCCGATGACCGCGTGGAGGCCAAGAAGCACATGCTCGACAACTATCCTGCGCTGCGTGGCATGTACGACGAGAACGACGACAACACCATCGTTCTGTACTTCAAGAACGCGACGGCGACCTTCGAATCCCTGGCGGATGGCTCCAAGCGCACAGTAGGTTGGTAAAAGTGGCCCAATGAGACAGATGTACCTGTCCAATGCGTCTCATCCACAAAGGAGGAGGCGAGTGAGGAGGAGGGACCCTCACCCGCCGGAGTGGCGTGCTGGCTACCAGACCAGCACCTGTGGCGCCTATGCTCTTGGGACGCTGCGCTCTTAAATGCCCCAGACTGAGCGCACTTACATCTTCACGGCCGCCAAGCGTCCGTCGAGCATCGCATGTTTCAGGAAGGCGTTGTCTCCGCCCAGGGTCGAGCCGATTTCGTATACCTCGGGCACGATTTGCTTGAGCTGCTCGTAGAAGCTGGGATCATGTTGCTCCGGGAGCATGACCATCACGCTATCGCAGCCGATGTCCTCGGCCTTTCCGTCGACTTCGACAGTCACCGACTTCTTGTCGATGCGCAGTAGCTGCGCGTTATAGATGATCTGCACGCCATGCTCCTCGAACCACGGAACGAGGCGCACCTTGTACTTCTGGGGCACTAGGCCACCGACATCCTCGGTCTCGGCAAGGAGGATGACTTCCTTGCCACGATGGGCCAGAAACGTCGCGCACTGGGCACCTTCGGCGCCGGCACCCAGAATCACGATCTTCTTGCCGACGGGAAAGACCTTCTCGCTCATGGACGCGAGCTTCCTGGGACCGAACATCTTCATGGGAATGGAGGCGAGCTTGGTCATTGCCGGTATCGTGAAGACGTTCTTTCGGTCGATGCCAGCGATGTCGGGAATGAAGTAGGGCGAGCTGTCCGCGAGTACGACGATGTCCGGTTTCTCTCGTTTCACGAGGTCCAACGTCACTTCAGTCTTGAGTTTGACGGTGACATTTGACTTTTCGATCATGGTGGTGAGGTAATCGAAGAGCGGCATGACGTCCTCATCCTTGTCGCCCTTTATCATGGAGGCAAGCTTGATGCGGCCACCGAGCTCGCTCTTCTTCTCGTATATCGTCACGTCGAATCCGCGTTCGGCGGCATCGAGCGCGCATTGCATGCCAGCCGTGCCACCGCCGATCACCATGACTTTCTTGCGTGTCTCGACGGGCTTGAGCTCAAGCTCACGCTCGCGGCCAAGCGCGGGGTTCACGCGGCAGATGCGAGGGGATGTGACGGGATCCTCGCAGCTCGCGCAGCGATTGCACCGGCGTATCTCATCGAGGCGGCCTTCCTTGACCTTGTTGGCGAACTCGGGATCGGCCCAGAGGTAGCGCCCGTAAGCGACTATGTCGGCATAGCCCTCACGCAGCACGCGCTCGCCCTTGACCTCGTCCATGCGCCCGACGCCGATGACCGGAACGTTAACGGCTTTTTTGACGGCCCGGATTCCCGGCATGAGGATGCCCAGGTCGTCAAAATTCTTCATGTAGGGTTCCATGAAGGGCTCGGGGTCGGGGTAGGGGAAGTAGTCGGGACAGTAGCGGAAGGGAAGCTTGCCGTATCCGTAGCCCGATACGCTTATGTACTGGTAACCATAGGATTCGAGGGCCTTGGCATTCTCGACGGCGAGCTCGGGCGTGATGCCGCCCGAGACGAGCGGCGACCATTCCTGGCCGTTGATGCGCGTGCCTATGACGAAGTCCGGCCCGCATGCGTCGCGTACCATGTCGTAGATCTCGCGCATGATGCGCGTGCGGCTCTCGGCTGTCTGTGGACCGTACTCGTCGTCGCGATGGTTCCAAATGGGACTCAGGAAGCTGTTGAGGAAGTAGCCGTGAGCAGCGTGGATTTCCACGGCGTCAAAACCGGCCTTCCACAGGCGTATGGCTGCATCGACGATGAGCTGGCGTTTCTCGACGAGCTCGTCGTGCGTGAGACCGTGGGTCGCGAGTCCCTCGGGAGGAGGGGTGGGAAGGTCCTCGATTTCGAGTGTCGAGGCGCAGATGGGCCTGCCGCCGCCTTGCACGGGGGCGAGCGGGCCGCCATGATGGAGCTGGCCGATCACGCGGCAATCGTACTGGTGCAGACGCTCGGCAAGCTCGGTGAGGCCAGGGATGAACCTGTCATCGTAGGCACAGAGGTAGATGCCACCACCTACTGGTGGTTCCCAGTTGATGCCGGCTATATCGATGGCACCGACACCGCCCTTGGCCATGCTTTCGTACAGATCAATGCCCGCGCTGCCATCGGCGGTACCGTCGAGATTCCACCTCCACGTTGACTGAGGCGCCTTCATGATCCTGTTTTTCATCTTGAAGCTCGGAGCGATTTCGATGGGTGACATGAGATGTTCGAATTCTTGCATCATTTCCTCTTTCGACGGCCAATACGGGACTGTGCGTTTGTGTGGCTGTCATCATAGGGAGCATGATGGGGACATTCCTAGTACGCACTTTATTGTTAGCGCTTTTACGCGGTTTTCGATGAGATGACGTGGGACTTCTCATGTCTCCCCTTACTTTTAAGTGCGTAATTGTTTCGGCGTAATCCCGTTTCTAGAATTCTGGAAGAAGGCAGGATTATGTGAGGGTTTTCTAAGGAGAGTGATCACACATGATTAGCAGAATGGGTCTTTTGAAGCGCAAAGAGGGTACGACGCAGGAAGAGTTCAAGGACTACTGGCTCAACGTCCATGGCCCCATCGCCGCAGAGATGAAGAACCTGCGCCACTATTCCCAGCATGCGGTATGCGACAACGAGCACCGTCATCCCCTGGGTCAGGGTCCCATCATTATCGATGGCTATTCCGAGCTGCAGTTTGACAGCTATGGCGATATGGTCGAGGGCGTCATGTCGCTCGATGGCAAGGGCGCCGATGACGTTCCGAAGTTTGCCGATCCGCACAATCCCATTCTCGTTTGCGTGAAGAAGTTCGTGAAGCACACTCCCAAGTACTTGCTCAACGGCGACAAGCCGCTTATCAAGCGCGTCTCGTTCATGGGCCGAGCCGAGGGTGTGAGCGCCGAGGAATGGATGTACCAGTGGTGGGACGTCCATACCGAAATGGTGCATACCATGCCGGGTTACGTGGGTTATGCGCAGAATCTCGTCATCGATCGCATCGTCAACGGCGTCTCCGTCCATTATGACGAGCTTCCGGTCGAGGGCGTCGTCGAGTTCTGGTTCGAGAACATGGATGCCTTCAACGAATGCTACGACTCCCCCGAGTTCAAGAGGACATCGCAGCATGGCAGCGAGTTCATTGGCGCGATTAACACGTATCTTACCGAGGTACACGACATACTCTAGTTTGAAGCGTGAAGGTTTGGGCCGGGCTCGACGAGTCCGGCCCCATGCTGTTGCGAACGGGGAAGGCCAGGCATCAATGAGGTCATGTCTTCGGTCTCGTATCTACCACAAACCCCCTGGTTCTGTGATTGCTTTCAGGGGGGGGGGGGTAATAATAATCTCCTTGCATCTCCATTGCGCGGGGATTTCGTGAGTGTCTTTGACCGGAGGCCGGTCGAGGTAATGGCGTGGCTCGGGAGGCGATTGTGATGGATCCTAACAGTATCGACAGGTTAACCTCATGCATGCTCACGCAGGTCCTCACAAAGATTCTGGGAGGTAAGTGGAAGCCGTTCATCATCTGGTATTTGAGCTTGCAACCTCATCAACGCGCGCGCTACGGTGAGCTCAAGAAGATCATTCCCTACAAGATATCGGACAAGATGTTCTCGCAACATCTCAACGAGCTCGAGGAGATGGGCATGCTCGAGCGCGTCGTGGTCGAAGACAAGCCCCTGTGGGTCGATTATCTCCTCACACCAGACGGTATCAGCATGGCAAACCTCCTGTACCTCATTCGCGATTGGGGTGTCGTACACCTTAACTTCTCGGTCGAAGCGCTTAAGCAGACGAAGGGCCTCCTTAACGATGGCAAGCTCGAGTACGGCACCGTAGGCGAGGACGGCATGATCGATAAGACGCGTGAGCACATCGTCTGGTACTTCGACACCGCGGGTGACGAGGACGAGACCGAAGAATAGGCCAGTGAAAGGTAAGGAGAAACGATGGGCAAGAGGTTCGAGGACAAAGTGGCCGTGGTGACGGGCGCGGCAAATGGCATTGGCCATTGCATTGTCTGCCGTCTTCTCGAAGAGGGTGCCAGGGTTGCGGCCCTCGATATCGAGGGTGACACGTTGGCGCGCGAATTCGAGGATAACGAGAACATCGCGATCTATCCTCTCGATGTCGCCGATTACACCATGTGCAACAAGGTTGTCGACGAGGTGCTCGAAGCATACGGGCATATCGACATCCTTTTCAGCAACGCGGGCATCATCAAACGTGGGAGCGTGCAGAGCACCACCGAGGAGGAATGGCGCCGCGTCATCGACATCAATCTCAATGGATGTTTCTGGATGGATCAGGCTGTGGCGAAGTCGATGATAGAACGCGGAATCAAGGGCGCCATCGTCAACACGAGCTCATGCACGTCGCGCACGGTCTCCAAGAACACCGGTGCGTACGCTGCCAGCAAGGCTGGCGTGTCCCAGCTGACCAAATGGCTTGCGCTGGAGCTTGCCGAGTACGGAATCCGCGTCAATGCCCTCGGGCCGGGCACGAGCATGACGCGTATCACCGAGGGTACGAGGAATGATCCCGAGCGCAATGCACAGTTTCTCGCCAACATTCCCATGGGTCGCTATGGCACTCCCGAAGAGGCCGCGAATGTCGCGCTGTTCCTGGCAAGCGACGACGCTTCCTACGTTACCGGCGAGACCTTGGTTGAGGATGGCGGCTTCACGCTGTTCTAGGGCATTGGAGGAATCAATCCATGGGTGGGTTCGAAAAACTTATGTCTCCGCTGGAGATCACGCCGAAGATTATCTTTAAAAACCGCATCATGAAGACGGGCCAGTCAACGTTTCGCTGGAACGATGACGGCACCGCCGATGGAAGCGCGGCAATCGGCTTGTACGAGAGCATTGCCGCAGGCGGCGCGGCGGCCGTGGTCATCGGTGGCGTCATGTGGGATGACATGCCCGGGCGCTACTGCAATGTCTGGGATGACAAGTTCATTCCGGGCTTGACCGAGCTCGCGGAGGCCGTGCATCGTCATGATAGCTATATCATAGGGCAGCTTCATCACGGCGGGCCTTCCGCGGCCGTGCTTGGCGAAGGACGACCCTTCAGCTCGTCGACGATCGAGACCGAGGACCTTCCCATTCCCGAACCCGAGGGACGTGCGACACGTGGTCTTTCGGTCGAGGAGATTCACGATAAGGAGAAGCTCATCGTCGAGGGTGCCGTGCGCATGAAGAAGGCTGGCTTTGACGGTGTCGAGGTACATGCCGCACATGGGTATCTGCTCAATAGTTTCCTGAGCCCCCTATGGAACAAGCGCGATGACGAGTATGCCTTCGAGAACGTGGCCAATCGCACACGTGTCATGGCGGAGCTCTACCAGATGATTCGCGAGGCGTGTGGCCCGGACTTCCTCATCGGCACGCGCATCAACGGCATCGAGTTCTCGCCTTTGACGGGAAACAACGGTATCACGCCCGACATGGCGCGCGATACCGCCATAGCACTCGAGATGATCGGATACCAATACATTAGCGTGACCGGCTATGGCTACGGAAAGCTTCCGTTTCGCTTCATTCCGGACTACTTCCCGTATCCCGATCCCGAGCCTCACATGCGTCCGTACATGAAGGATTACGAGGACATGGGACTGCTGCTTCCGGCGGCAAAGTACATCCGCGATGCCGTCAAGGTGCCCGTCGTGTGCGTCGGTCGCATGGACGAGGTCAAGGGAGAGCGCGCGCTTGAGGAAGGTTATGCCGACATCATCGGTTTTGGCCGCTATCTGTGGGCAGATCCCGAGTTTCCCAACAAGGTGAAGGAGGGGCGCATCGACGAGATTCGCCGGTGCAATCGCTGCGGGTCGTGTCAAGACCCGCTCGTCTCACCGCGTATCTGCCGTGTGAATCCGGCACTCGGACGCGAGAGGGAGCTCGCCCTCACGCCTGCCGTTGAAAAGAAGAAGGTGATGGTCATCGGCGGAGGTCCCGCTGGCATGCAGGCGGCCATCGACGCGGCGGCCCGCGGTCATGATGTCGATTTGTACGAGAAGTCCGCTGCGCTGGGCGGTAGGCTCAAGCTGGCATCGATGATCAAGGGCAACAAGGTCGAGGACATCATGCCCATCTACGACTACCTCACCACCATGGTGGGCAAGTCCGACGTGCGCGTGCATCTCAACGAGGAGGTCACGCCCGAGCTCGTCAGGCAAGAGAAACCCGATGTGGTCATGCTCGCCAATAGCTCGCCGTATCTGGTCCCCGACATTCCCGGTATCGACGGCAGCAACGTGTACACCATCCCCGGGCTTTCGAAGCTCGCGAAACTCCCGCTCAGGCTCTTCGGTCCCGAGTTCGTGCACAAGGCAAGCAGGCATTTCATGCCCGTGGGCAAGAAGATAGTCGTTTTGGGCGCCGGCGCCGAGGGAGCGCAGTGCGCAACATTCATGGCCCACTGCGGCAAGGATGTCACGCTGCTTGCAGAAGACGACGACATCGGCGGTCTGGTGCCCGTGCCGTATAAGGTGCGTCTGGAGCCCTGGTTCGAGGAGAACGGCGTCGAGGTCGTGCGCAATGCCACATGCAAGGAGATCCGCAAGGGTCTCGTCATTGCGGAGGTGGATGGCAGGGAGCGTACCTTTGGCTGCGACAGCGTGCTCGTCATGCTTCCCGAGAAGCGCGATGCGGCGTTTTGCGATGAGCTCAGGAGCGCGGGTGTTGAGGTCATGGAGATTGGCTCCACGCTGGGAGGCGATAACGCATTCGTCAAGCACGCCATCATCGATGGCAGAGAGGCCGCATGCCGGATCTAGTCGCTTGACCCATCGTTCGAGGGCTTTCCGCTTTACTCGGGGCGGGAAGTCCTTTCTCCTCCCCATCTTACCTTTTGGTAAGGACTAACTTATTTGTGCGTTATTGAGCGCCGTTCCCTGCCGGCCATACCATTTCCCTTAGATGGGATACATGCATCTTCCCGTAGCCCGATCGTGTCGATCGCAATGCTTTGCACGGACGTAGATGCAGATGGGAAGGCGCCTCGCGATACCGGACTCCCGCACATGGAGCAGCTTGCTTTGGGGCGCATGGAGGTCTTTACGAAAGGGGAGCACGCATGGCAAAAGAAGTTCAACCCGCCCAGAAGAACGCATCGCTTTTCAAGTCGATACTCTCTGGATGTCTGGGTAACGTCCTGGAATGGTACGACTATGGTCTATACGGTTACTTTGCGGTCGTCATTTCCGCGGAGTTCTTCACGTCCGAGGATCCCGTTGTCGGCATTCTGATGAGTTTCATGGTGTTTGGCGTCGGCTTTGTCGTGCGTCCCATCGGCGGTCTCATCATGGGAGCCTACGCGGATAAGCACGGTCGCGTGAAGTCGCTCACCGTCACCATCATGGCCATAGGCATATGCACCATGCTCATGGGGTGTCTGCCGACCTATGAGCAGATCGGCATCATGGCACCCATCCTGCTCACGATCCTGCGCTTGCTGCAGGGCCTGGCGACGGGTGGCGAGTTCGGATCCGCCCTCACGTTCATCTCGGAGTTCAACAACGGCAAGAACATCTCCTTCCTCGTCAGCTGGCAGCCGTTCAGCGTCGGCGTCGGCATGCTCATCGGCTCCATCACCGGCCTGATTTGCACCTCTGCCCTGTCCCAACCCGACCTCTATGCCTGGGGTTGGCGCATCCCGTTCCTCATCGGCATCGTCGTCGCCGTCTATGGCGTCTACCTGCGTAGGAGCGTGCCCGAGCCTCCCGAGTTCGAGAAGATGAAGGAGCAGAAGAAGGCCACCGAGGAAGATCACACGCCCGTCAAGGTCCTCTTCAAGAAGCATTGGGTCGCCATGATCACCAACATCGGCCTGCTTGCCGGCACCAGCGTGTCCTATTACCTATTGGTGACCTATCTGCCCACCTATATCAAGGAGTTCGTCGGTGGGACCATGCTCGAGGGCTTCATCGTCAACACAGCCGTCGTTGCCGTATATTTGGTCCTCTGCCCGTTTGCGGGCATGTTCGCGGATAAGTTCGGGCGCAGGAAGTCCGTCATCATCGCGTGTCTGGGATTCATCGTGCTTGCCTACCCGGTCTTCTGGGCCGTCATAAACGGGCATGCCGTGCTGATCATGATCTGTGCCCTTGCATGCCTGCTGCCCTTCCAGTCACTCAACGCGGTGGCCGTGGCGACGGCGGCATCCGAGGTGTATCCCACCGAGACGCGTAACAGCGGCGTCGGCCTTGCCTACAACCTTGCGGCTGCGGTTTTCGGCGGCATGGCCCCGGCCATTGCGACGGCGATTATCGCCGGGACGGGAAATGCGATCTCCCTGGCCTTCTTCATCATCGCCGCTGACGTCGTCTCGATTCTCGTCGCGATCTTCCTCATGAAACGCTACTACCGCAAGGACGGTACGCCGGTCAA
Organism: Coriobacteriia bacterium; assembly: GCA_003149935.1. Lineage (NCBI taxonomy): Bacteria > Bacillati > Actinomycetota > Coriobacteriia > Coriobacteriia bacterium. The sequence continues at coordinate 102,620 of QAMH01000006.1, forward strand.
TAGCTAGCTCTGCCACAGATCAGTTCGTCTCGCGCCGTCATATGGGCGCAGGGGGAAACGTCCTCCTGCGCCCATGCAGTTCTCGTTTGCCTTTTCAAGGGGAGAAGATCCGATGAAGGAGCCCGTTACCATACGTACCGTGCGCAGCGTCATCACCCTGTGCTTCGCCGTGTGCTACATCATCAACGTCTTTCTGCATGCTCCGCTGCTCGATGACGTGAACATCGCCCTCATGGTCGTGGTACTCGTGATGAGCGTCTTCGTCTCGACGGGGTCGTCGCGGCTCATCGGCGTCATCCTCATCGCCATAAGCGTCGGGTTGCTGTTGTATGCCCAGGCACCGGCCGAGGAGTGGGTGCGTGCGCTTCGCAAGAACGCCGATCTCATCGTCATGTTCGTCCTGATTCCGCTTATTGGCATACCCGTCCAACATGGGGGCTATAACGAATCGCTGAGGAGCCTGTTTGCGCGATACGCCAACTCGGAGGGGCGATACTATTCGCTCGTAAGCGGCATGGCAGCCGTGGCCGGTGCGCTCATAAGCATCGCCGCCGTACCGCTTACGTTCGAGATGTCGCGTGAAAGCCGTCTGGGAGCCAACAAGAGGCTCCTGGGGACGGCCCTTGCGCGCGGGTTCGTCACGTGCATGATATGGGCGCCCACATCGGCGACCATCGCCCTGGTCGTTTCGGTGACAAGTGCGCAGTGGGTAAGCTTCGCCCCCTGCGCGATCGTCTGCGCACTTGTAGCGGAGGGTGTCGGCATCCTGATGACGGTGCTCTCGTGCAAGAAGGGCGGGAGCGCTTGTGCGATGGACGATGACGCGAGTGCATCCAAGGACGTTTCCGGAGGCATCGACAAGGCGAAAGTGGCGGAGCTCGCCGTCTTTTCCGTGCTCCTTATAGTCTTCATCGCCCTGGTCTCCCAGCTGTTTGGTCTTTCGGCCATTATCGTCGTCGCCATGGCATCGTTGGTGTGGCCCTTTGTCTGGATGCTCGTCATCAGGCGGTTTTCCCTGTATCACAAGGAGCTCAAGAACGCGTATTTCGAGAAGAAGCTTCCCGGTGCCAAGAACCAGATCGTCCTTTTCGCGGGAGCGGGCATGCTCGCCCAGAGTATCGGCTATTCGGGTATCGGCGATGTCATTGCGCAAGCTCTCGTGCTCACCACCGGACAAAGCGTGCTGCTTCTGACGACGGCCATCGTCGTCATCGTCTTGCTTACCTGCGCGGCGGGGATTCATCCCATCGTTGCCACGGCCGTCATAGGAGGTGCCATCGACCCGGCGCTGTGCGGAATCTCGGCCGCGTACCTTGCGCTCGTCCTGTCGATGAGCTGGGCGTTGGGCAACACGATCTGCCCCGCTTCGGCAAACGTCATCGCCGTTGCGGATATGGTGCGGGCATCTCCCGTCGAGGCGAGCCTCAAGTGGAATGGAGTCTACGCGGCCGTCACCGCTGCCGCCCTCATCGCCTGCGTCATGCTCATGAGGGGGCTCGGCTTTTTGTAGGCAAATGTGACTGTCGTACTTACGTATACGGCAGCTTCTTACTTTTAAGTGCGTTATTGAGGTCACACTGAAACCCTCATAGCATACATCTCGTGAGGAGGGATACCTTCAAGGTAAGTGGGTCATCTTTCTCGTTGTTTTTCTCTGGCTTCTTGGCAGGAACCGCAATGCAGCGGTGAGGATCTAGTCCGGTTTCGGCATCAATTGACTCCGACACATCAGCACGCATCGCAACATCGGAATCATGTGCGTATAGAACGGTTTGCACGTCGAAACGAAAGGAGGAGGGGTCTCGGTTTGGGGGAAAGGCGATGCCTTTCACATGCACGCAATCTTTCGGAAGCTATATTGGAGGAACACATGGCAATGAAGCCTAAATCGCGCTGGGTGGTTCTCGTTGGCGCGGCAATGTGCGGAGCAATCACCGCATCATTGAATTGCTACAGCATTTTTCAGAAACCCATGATGGCCGAGTTTGGCTGGTCACCACAGATCGTTGCGCTTGCCTACACGCTCGCCATCGTTGTCATCGGCTTTGCGGGTGGCCCCGTTGGCGGCTGGTTCCAGCGCAAGTTCGCGGCTCACAAGATCATGCTCGTCAGTGGCATCGTCTTTGGCATCGGTTGGATTCTCACGGGCTTTTCCACGAATCCCATCATGCTGCTCATCACCTTCGGCATCATCGTCGGCTTTGCCGATGGCATCATCTACAACACGTCACTGGCCTTGACCACGCGCTGGTTCCCGGACAAGAAGGGTCTCGTCAACGGCATCTCGCTTGCCACGATGGCACTGTGGCCGCTGTGGACGGCTCCGGTCGGAAACATGATCGTGCAGGCAATCGGTCCCATGCCCTCGTTCATGGTCGTGGGCGCGTTCAGCATCGTGATGTTCCTTATCTTCTCGTGGCTCTGCTATGTCCTTCCGCCTGCGGATTACCAGCCCGAAGGATGGAATCCTCCCGTTGACGAGGAGGCCAAGAACCGCAGGAGCTACACCACTCCCGAGATGATGAAGACCCCGCTCTTCTGGATCATGGTCATCGTATTCGCGCTCACCGCATGCACGGGCGTGTTCATGCTTGGCACCGCGTCTCTCGTCGGCCAGACGCAGGCGGGCATGGATGCCGCGACGGGCGCCATGATGGTCAGCATCTTCGCAGTTGCCAATGCCGCCGGACGCTTTGGCTTCGGCACGCTTTCCGACAAGATCGGGCGATTCCAGACGCTGTTCATCGTCATTGGCATCACCGCGGTGATTCACCTGTTCCTCTATGGAAACACCGATTCCACGATGCCCTTCATCATCGAGTCGATTGTCCTGGGCATGTGCTTTGGCGGCATCATGGCCATCATGCCCTCGCTTACCGGCGATGCCTTTGGCCCGGCTAACATGGGCCAGAACTATGGCTTCATGTACTGGGGTTATGCGCTTGCGGCCGTCATCGGCCCCATGCTCTCCGCCAATACGCTTGCCGCCACCGGCAGCTATAGCACGGCGTTTCCCATCCTGGGCGTCCTTTGCATCATCGCGATCATCCTGCTTGCGATCGGTTTGCCGATCTACAACAAGATGAAGGCTCGTGATGCCGCCATGATGGAAGCCAAGAACGCCGAGAACTAAACAACCTTGAAGAAGGGGAGTAGTCATGATTTCCAGGATTAACCTACTCAAGTGCAAGGAAGGGGTTTCCGAAGAGGAGTTCCGCGCGGTGATGATGGGGGAGGTGCGTGACCTAATCGCCAAGATGCCCCTGTTGCGCACGTGCGAGATCAACTTCGTGACCGACAAGCAGCAACGTTCGCATCTGGGCCGCGGCGCAATCGACATCGACGGTTTCATAGAGATGATCTTCGATAGCTACGGGGACATGGCCAAGTGCATGGCCCAGACCGGTGATGCTCTCGATGACGTGCTCGAACCCATCGTGGAGGAGCCCATCCCCGCGCTTGTCACGGTCAGGAAATTCGACAAGCTCGTCCCCGAGTATCTCAAGGACCGCGACATCATCAAGCGCGTCTCGTTCTGCGATCGCGCCGAGGGCGTCGATGCCATGACCTTCCACTTCGAGTGGTGGTACGTCCACTCCATACTGGTGGAGCTGATGGGAGGATGCTGCGGCTACAACCAGAACCTCGTGATCGACCGCTGCATCGGTGACGAAGAGGTCCATTACAAGGACCTCCCGGTCGAGGGCATGGTCGAGTTCTGGTTCGAGGACATGGAGGCCTTTGACGAATGCTACGGCAGCGTGGGCTTCAAGAAGCGCGCAAGCGTCCATGCCGCCGAGTTTATCGGAACGGTGACGACCTACTTTGTCGAAGCGGTTCCTGTCGAGCTGGAAGACTAGTCGATTCATGCGGCCGCATCGGATACGAAAATTCGATGCGGCCGCCTTTTCCTGAATGGAGAGAAGCATGAAGTCAAAGCGCGCGGAGTTTTTCGATGATGCCGTCCTCTCGGGTCCAGGCCAGGCAGAGTTCGAGGAGAGGGTCTATGGCGAGGAGCAGGCAAAGCACTGGCCTCGGGTCGAGAAGGGCTCCGGGAAGTTCGAAGATCAGGTGGTCATCGTGACCGGTGCCGCTGGCGGTCAAGGCGAGATGGAAGCCAAGATGTTCGCCCAGCAAGGCGCGACGGTCTACATGACTGACGTCAAGGAGGACGGGCTCAGGCGCGTGGAAGCGCAGATCAGGGATGACGGGGGAGAGGCCGTGGTCTTTCCCATGGACGTCGTCGATGAGGTCGCCTGGCAAAAGCTTGTCGCGAAGATTCTCGATGAGCAGGGGCATCTCGACGTGCTCGTGAACAATGCCGGCATTTGCATGAACGGATCGGTTCTCACGGCATCTCGCCAGGATCTCGAGCGCATGATGGACGTCGATTGCTGGGGTGTCTACAACGGCATGCACTACTGCGCCCAGGCCATCATCGACTCGGGTGGTGGTGCCATCGTCAACACCTGTTCCTATCAGGGCAATCACTTTGGTCCCGGCAATTTTATCGGCTATGCGATGGCCAAGGCGGCGGCTTTGGGCGCAACCCGTGCCGCAGCTACCGACCTGGGGGCCTACGGGGTGCGCGTCAATGCGGTAAACCCCGGGCTCATCCTTACGGACATGACGCTGCCTAGAGGGCAGAACCGCAAGGGTCTCAGCGAGGCGTCATCGATGAAGCGCTACGCGCTTCCCGAAGAGATCGCCTCGGTCGCGCTGTTTCTTGCTTCCGATGAAGCGAGCTTCATCAACGGCGAATCCATCGCGGCCGATGGCGGTGCCACGACCTATCTACACCTGGCAACGGCTGACAAGCAATAGGATCGAAAGGATGCTTCCATGGAAAAGCAAAGATTCATCGACAAGATCGCACTGGTGACCGGTGGTGCCAATGGCTTGGGCCGTGGCATGACCGAGCAGCTCGTGAAGGAAGGCGCACAGGTCATCGTCTTCGATATCGAAGACGATACCATGGAAGAGGTCTACGCCGATAACGAGCGCGTGTATTGCATGCACTGCGACGTACGCGACTATGGCCAAGTGCAGGAGAGCGTCGCCAAGGTCATCGAGGAGTTCGACCATATCGACGTCCTTATGAACAACGCGGGCATCACCCATCGTCAGCCCTTCCTCGAGTGCAGTCAGGAAGGCTGGCTCGACGTCATGGACACGAACCTGAACGGCGTCTTCTACGTGGGCCAGGCCGTTGCGCGCACGATGGTCGACAAGGGCATCAAGGGATATATCGTCAACACGAGCTCCAATAGCGCACGTAAGACCATCGGCGGCATCACGCCCTACGGTCCTTCCAAGGCGGCCGTGAGCATGCTCACGCAGGTCATGGCGCTCGAGCTTGCCAAATACGACATTCATGTCAACGCCGTTGCCCCGGGCACCTCGAAGACCCGCATCACGGAAGGCACGAGGTTCGACCCGGAGCGCAACGCCGCCTTCCTGGCAAAGATGCCGTTTGGTCGTTATGGCGAAATCGAGGAGATGGTAAGCGTCGCCCTCTTCCTTGCCTCGGATGATGCCTCGTTCATCACGGGCGAGACCATCTACGAAGAGGGTGGATTCAGCCTCTTGTAAGGAGGGATTGACATGAGCACCATGGAGGACCTCGAAAAGCGCATTCAGAATCTGGAAGACATGCGCGCAATTGAGCGTCTGCAAGCGCAGTATTGGGATTACCTCGACGCCAAGAACTGGGATGGTCTTGCTGGTATTCTCGTCGACGATTTCGTGTTCATCAACAACACGACAGGTGGGCGCTACGAAGGGCGCGATGGCATGCTCGAGACGATGAAGGGCAAGTTTGGCGAGGGCGTGACCTCGAGTCACCAGGGGCATCATCACTGGATCGACATCACGGGGCCAGATACGGCAACGTCGCACTGGTCGCTTGAGGATGATCTCTACGATGCGGAGAATGGTGGCGAGTTTGTCGGGCGTGCCCACTATGACAACACGTACGTGAAGATCGATGGCCGCTGGTACTTTACCGAGATGTCACTGACGTACCTGCGTGGCAAAGCCGAGATAAAGAAGCGTTACGAGGACACGGCCAATGCGTACAAGGTCTTTATGATGTAGGCACTTTTCAAATAGAAAGGGCAGGCACGATGATTTCCTGCATTAACCTCTTTCGCAAGGATCCGACTATTTCGGACAATGATTTCGACGTGTTCCTCAATGATGTCTATGCACCCTTGTGTCTTCAAATTCCCGGGCTTGAATCCTTCGAGTTCGATAGGGTGACTGCCAAGGAGCAAGGCGATGCCTCGTCCGAGGCGATTCTCGCCGATGCGTTTACCATCGAGCGCTATGTCGATCTCGATGCATACGAGCAGGCGAGAAAATCCGATGCATACGCGGCCGTCCTGCGAGAACGTGTGAATGCGGTGGTATACGAGGAGACCTACGTCTGTCTCGAGAACGTGTCCATTCCCCTGCGCGTCGAGGACGAGTGCCACAAAAAGATGACCTTGCTGGGCCGCACGATGCCGGACGTATCGTTCGAGGACTTTACCCGCGAATGGTTTGTCGTCCATTCGGGGTGCATGGCGAAGATGCCCACTGACATTTTCTATGGCTATAACCAGCATCTGATCATCGACCGCATGGTAAACGGTCGTCATGTCAGCCACGAGAGGCTCCCCTTCGACGGGATTCTCGAGCTGTTCTTCAGCGAGGCGTCCGATGTTGCCAACGCATTCAAGACCATCCCCGAAGGCCAGGCCACCGTGGCCCATCGCAAGGAATTCATGAGCAGCGTCAATCCGTTTCTCGTCGACTTCACCGTCGTGAAATGACGCAAGGATGCTGGTGGCCTACAGGAAGGGCGTCAGCAACTGGATGGCGAGGAACCATAGGGGCGGGACGAGCAGTGCCGGCAGCAGGTTCATCACGGGTATTTCTTTGACCTTGAGTATGCCGAGGCCCGATGCCAGGATGAGGAAGCCGCCCACGACGGTGATTTCCGCCATGAGGTCTGCCGTGAGGAAGGGCTGGAGCTGGGCGGCGAGTAGGAATATCGCGCCCTGCCAGCAGAAGAGCACGATGGCTGCGAGCGCGATGCCGATGCCGAAGGACGAGGCGAGCACCATCGAGGTCACGAGGTCCAGCGTGGCGTTCGTGAGCAGGAAGGTCTCGTCACCGTAGAGGGCGCTGTTGATGGGGCCGATGATGGAGAGCGCACCGAAGCAGAAGATCATGATTGCCGTGGAGAGCCCCTGCGAGAGGTTCGATTCCGATTTGGAACGCTTGTCGACGAAGCGGTCGAAGCGGCCGTTGATGTCAAGTGCCGTACCGATGACGCCACCGATGGCGAGACTCGCGATGAAGAGAACCGGATAGACGCTTTCGCCCATGCCCTTGACGATGGAATTGGCGCCGATGCCTACGGCGGCAAGGCCCATGGCGAGGAAGAGCACGTCCTGGTACTTTTCGCCAAGTCCACGCTTGGCCACGGCCCCAATCGAGCTTCCCAAGACAATTGCCGCAGTGTTCGCGATGGTTCCGATCATTCCGATTCCCTTTCCAGATGGTTCTCATTTTGGAGAAACGCACGCGCATAGAGCTCACGAGCCTCTTGGGGGAGGCTGTCGGGAGCACCTTGGGCAAAATCCTCGTTGCCCCGCGAGAGGGCCTCATCGTAATACCAGCATTTGTACTCGAGCACGGCAAGCGTCTTTTGCAGTTCCTCGATCTGCTCGAGGGTCTTCAGGCGCCTTTCCTCCATCAGCTCCCGACGCTGTGCATAGCTTGTGCTGCCCTTGGTCGTGAGCTCCATGAACTTTCGGATGTCTCGTATTTCCAGGCCGGAGCGCTTCAGGCATTCGATGATGCGTAGAGTCTCGATATGACCCTCGCCAAAGACTCGCCTACCACCTTGGCGCTCGAGGCCGGGAAGCAGGCCTTCCTTGTCGTAGAAGCGGAGCGTCGAAGGCGAGAGTCCCGTCATCTCTGCTATCTCGCCAATGGAATACTGCATGAAGGCCCTCCTTTCACTTTGCGTGATGATAGCTTGACCTAAAGTCAGGTTCAATTGATTGTTTGTTCTTCCCACTATTTTGTTGATACAACTATGTTTCGGTAAACGGTATGTAATCATTGATGGACGGTGTATACTGGTATCATGCAATATGTGCATCAAAGAATAGGAGCTATGCCATGGAATACGTAACGATGGTAACTTTCCCGGTCGAGAGCCAGGCATACGAGGCGTTTTCCCACCTCAAGAGCAAGCCGGTCACATCGTCTTACACGATTCTCCAGATGGTCATCGTGAAGAACACCGATGGAAACATCGTGCCCAAGGACGGGTTCGATTCGGGTCAGGACACGACGGATGACACGTGGATGGGCGGCCTGCTCGGAGCAGCCGTGGGCATACTCGGAGGTCCCATCGGCATCCTGCTCGGCGGTGGCGTTGGGCTACTCGCGGGAAGCCTCGTCGACGAGAGCGATGCCGCGGACAACACCTCGCTGCTTGCCTACAGTAGCCGTTCGCTGCTTCCGGGACAGACGGCCCTCATCGCGCTCGTGCAAGAGGACGACTCCGCGGATTTCGACATGCAGTTCGATGGTATGGACTGCGCGGTCATGCACTGGGATGCCGCCGAGATCGCCGATGAGGTCGATCAGGCCGACCAGATCCAGAAGGAGCTCGCCAAGGAGGCCCGCGAAAAGCTGCGCGCCCAGCGCAAGGCAGACCGGCACGAGGCAATCGAGAAGAAGCGCACCGAGATCAAGCAGAAGTTCGAGGATTTCAAGAAGAGCCTCTAGAAGCGGATGCTTGCGACAATTCCAGGGTGGTTTCCCGTGGGGGGCCACCCTGTTTTCTTTCATGTGTCGAATTCTTTATGCTAAGCTCAGGATTATAGAGGAAAGACGCGAAAGGGGGCGTTCATGCAAAGCACCGTACGCCTGGCCATCGATGGCATGCATTGCGCGAACTGCGCTGCCAACATCGAAAAGCACTATCGTTCGACTCCCGGGGTGGTTGATGTCGCGGTCAATTTGGCAAACAACACGGGCAAGGTCACGTTCGATCCCTCGCAAGCAAGCGTAGATGACATGCTCGCCGTGTTCGACAACCTCTCGTTCACTGCCGAGATCATCCCGGAAGATGCCCCTCTCGTGGATGAGAGGCGCCGTGCGAAAGAAATGACGCGTGCGAAACGGGACACGAAGGTCTTCGCGACGGCATGCGTCTTTACCGTCGTCGTCTTCTGCATCGGAATGCTTCCCGGATGGCACATGGGCGTGGGAGGTGCGCTCGCGGGCATCTTCGTTGCAGATCCTACGCACGCCCAGTCGATGTTTGCATGCAACCTTTTGCTCATGGTGCTCACGATTCCCGTGCAGTTCTGCTGTGGCGCACGATTCTACAAAGGCGCATGGGGGTCGCTCAGGGGCGGCTCTGCCAATATGGACGTGCTGGTCGTCCTGGGCACCACCATTGCGTTCGCGTTCTCCGTCTATATCACGTTTCTGCCGGTCATCACCAGCGACTGGGGTCCTGGAAGTGCTGCAATGGAGATAAACGACGGCATGCCGTACTTCGAGACCTGTGCCATGCTCATCACGTTCGTCTTGCTGGGAAAGATTCTCGAGGGAAGGGCGAAGGGAGCAACCAACCAGGCAATCGAGGCTCTCATGAACCTCACCCCACCTACCGCTCGTGTCATCCGCGGTGGCAAAGAGCAGGAGATTCCCCTGGCACAGGTTGCCGCAGGTGATACCGTCGTCGTCTTTCCCGGTGAGAAGATGCCGGTTGATGGCGTCGTGATCGAAGGCTCGACCGAAGTCGACGAATCCATGCTCACGGGAGAGACCCTTCCCGTCGTCAAGGGCGAAGGCGATGCGGTTACGGGAGGTTCGCAGAACACCACGGGATCTGTCACCGTGCGTGCCCTTCGCGTGGGTGCGGATTCAACGTTGGCGCGCATCGTGCGTGCGGTCGAGGATGCCCAGGGATCGAAAGCTCCCATCCAGCGCATCGCCGACAAGATCGCATCGATTTTCGTGCCGGCCATCTTGATCATCGCGCTGTGCGTCTTCTGCGTCTGGTTCTTCTTCGTGGAGCCTGATGTGGCGTCCCATCGCCTGCAGCAGGCGTTGATGCCGGCTATCGCGGTCATCTGCGTGGCATGTCCCTGTGCGCTGGGTCTTGCCACGCCGACCGCTCTCATGGTGGGCATGGGAAAGGGCGCCCAGCTTGGCATTCTGATCAAAGACGGCTCCGTGCTCGAGATGCTCGTGAAGCTCTCGGCCATGGTCTTCGACAAGACCGGCACCATTACCAGGGGTGAGCCAAGCGTCGTCACATGCGATGTCGCAGACGAGGCACTGGCCATGGCGACTGCGGTCGAATCGAAAAGCGAGCATCCGCTTGCCCATGCCGTCGTTTCCTATGCCGCCGCGCGAGGTATTGATGACCTTCCCGAGGTCACCGACTTCAAGGCTGTCATCGGCGAGGGCGTGAGGGGAAAGGTCGACGGGCATGACGTCTTTGTCGGCACGAGCGTTGCGCTGGAAGGTGCAGGATCGGGCGTTCTTGTCAGCATCGATGGCGAGCCTATGGGATACATCCAATTCAAAGATGAGCCGAAACCGGATGCGGCTTTTACGGTGCATGCCCTCATGAAGGACTTCGGTATCGCCTCGTATATGGTGACGGGTGACAACGAGAAGACCGCGAGGCTTGTCGCCTCCGAGGTCGGCATTGTGGATACCCATGTCTTTGCAGGGGTCAAGCCGCTTGAAAAGGCCAGTCGCGTACTCGAAGTGAAATCTGCCGAAGACGTGCGCATGCTCGAAGCGGCTTCGAAGAAGGCGCAAGATGCCGAGGCAAAGAACATCGTCGCATTTGTCGGCGACGGCATTAACGATGCACCTGCGCTGGCCGCGGCAGACGTGGGCATCGCCATGGCATCGGGCACGGATGTGGCGTTGGATGCCGGCAGCGTCGTGCTCATGCGCAATCGCCTGAGTGACCTAGTCGTAGCACTGCGGCTTTCCAAAGCGACCATGCGCAAGATACGCCAGAACCTCTTCTGGGCACTCATCTACAACTGCATCATGATTCCGCTGGCCGCCGTGGGCATCCTGGCACCAGCGCTCGCGGGCGCCGCCATGGCCCTGTCGAGCGTAAGCGTTGTCTGCAACTCGCTGCTGCTCAAACGCTTCCGGTAGGCACCATCGTTATCTCGATCGGAGGCGCCGCAAGGCCGCCTCTTCTGTCATCTCGACCGGAGGCGCGCAGCGCCGGAGTGGAGAGATCTCCAAGCTGGCGAGATTTCTCGACTCCGCTCGAAATGACAATGGCTGGCGAGATTTCTCGACTCCGCTTCGCTCCGCTCGAAATGACAATGGCTGGCGAGATTTCTCGACTCCGCTTCGCTCCGCTCGAAATGACAATGGCTGGCGAGATTTCTCGACTCCGCTTCGCTCCGCTCGAAATGACAATGGCTGGCGAGATTTCTCGACTCCGCTTCGCTGCGCTCGAAATGACAGGGGAGGGGTGCTTACCTGCCGTTCTTGAGCTCGCCGATTGCGCCGGCGATGGCGTGCATGACGTTGCGGCGGCTCAGGGCTCCCACGAGCCTGCCTTCCCCGTCTATGACAGGCATCTTCTTGATGCGCTTTTCGGAGAGCGTGTGGACTGCCTTGTCGAGCGGCGTGTCCTCGTGCACGGAGATGACGCGTTTCGTCGCGATGTCCATGACATCGAGGTTGAGCAGGTCGACCAAGCGCGAGGTGAGCGCGGTGTCATCCTCGAAACGGTAGATGTTGAGCGTCGAATCGAGCAACGAGATGTCGTTGCTGCCAAGGTAGGAGGCCACATCGCCATCGGAAATGAAACCGACGAGCTTGCCATTCTCGTCGATGACGGGCAGGCCGCTCGCGTCATGCGCCGCCATGAACTCGATGACCTCGTCCATGGTCGTACCGGCGAGGACGGCAAGGGGATTGCGGTTCATGGCATCCGAGACGTGGTACTGCATCTCTCCGGAGCCGTCGCTGCCAGCCTCGGCCGCGATGTTCTCGCTTTCCGTGGCATCCACCGTCACGCCGTCAAAGCCGGCTGCGTAATCGACAGTTTCGTCGCCGGCTGCCTGTGCCTCGACTTCCACGACACCCTTCTTCCTCGCCTTGTCGCGTACGAAGAAGAGGATGACGAGTACGGCGATGACCATGATCGCCGCCGTGGTGGTAAACGCCATGTGATCGCCGATGAACATCTGCTCGATGCCTACGGCATCAGGCGCGAAGACGGGAGCGAGCGCCGAGATAGACACGAGAACGGCCGTACCGAGCGAGGCAGCGACCTGGTTGAGCGTATTGGACAGGCCCTGCGCGTGCTGGATTACCTCATTGGGCAGCGAATTGACGCCCCAGGTGTTGAGTGGGGTCATCGTGAACTGCAGGCCGATGGTGAGGATCGTGTAGGCGAGCATGATGAAGATGAAGTCGGTATCCATACCCAGAAGCGTGAGGCAGAAGGCGCCGAAGAGCGCGACGATGGAGCCAGGCACGACGACCTTGCGAACGCCAAAACGGTCGAAGAGGCGGCCGCTCACGAGGCCCATGAACGCACCGATGACTGCGCCGGGCAACATGGCGATACCCGACATCGTGGCCGAGTAACCGCAGACACCTTGGATGTAGAGGGGCGTGATGACGCCTGTGCCCATGAGGGCGGCCTGCACGATGACGATGATGATGACGGTCGTCGCGTACTTGCGCGTCTTGAGGATGTCGACCTTGAGCATGGGGACGGGCAGCTTGAGTTGGCGACGCACGAAGAGACCCACGAGTATGAGACCGATGACAATGAGCGCGCCTGTTACGGCGAGGTTGTCGCTCGAGGAGAAGGTCGAGAGACCATAGAGCAGGCAGATAAGACCTGCCGATGAGAGCAGGACGGAGAGAGGGTCAAAGCTCGTGCGCTTGAAGTCACCGTAGTTGCGCAGCAACACGAGCGAGAGCGCGAGGACGATGACGGTTAGGATCGTGACGATGCCGAACAGCCAACGCCAGCCAACCGAGTCGACGAGCAAGCCTGCAACCGAGGGACCGATGGCCGGGGCAAAACCGATGATCAGGCCGATGGCACCCATGGCCGTGCCGCGCTTCTCGCGCGGAAAGACGAGCAGGATGACCGTGAACACCATGGGCATGACCATGCCCGTGCATGTGGCCTGCAGCACGCGGCCAAGCAGCAGCACCCAGAAGTTGGGCGCGAGCGCGGCAGCGAGGCTACCAACGGCGAAGATGACGAAGCCCGTGTTGAAGAGCTGGCGCGTCGTGAAGCGTCCGATGAGGAAAGCCGAAAGCGGGATGATGACGGCCTCGACGAGGGAGTAGCCGCTCGTGAGCCACTGCACGGTGGTCGCATCGACCGAGAGGCTTGCCATGATGGCGGGAAGCGCGGGGGAGAGCAGCGTCTGGTTAAGCACCGCCAGTAGCGTGCCCGCCAGCAGCACGCCGATCATTACCATGTCTCTTCTGCTCACACCCAGTGCCATGCTTCATCAGCCCTTCGTTGCTATTCGTCTAAATTGGATTGTGACTACCTATGGTAGCCAAGATTCGGGCCCGAAACGTTACGCCTCGTCAACGGATGTGGGCCGTGCCTTCACGACACGCCGGTCATAGGTGATGAGCCCATTGACCTCTTCCTCGACATCCGTGAGCTGCGTGTAGACGTAACCGGAAAGCCCCTCGGCTTCAAGCGCATTGGCCTTTTCGAGCTCATGTCTGACGGCCGCGGCGAATTCTTCCGCGTCTTCGTGGGTATCGTAGCCGTAGGATCGCTCGATCGCGCTATGTCCTTCGACGCGAAACGCACTGCCGCCGAACTCCGATATGACGCGTGCACGCTCGTCATCGCATCCATGGCCCTTGGGCAGGTGCAGATCGCGGAAGTAGTTGTGCTCGCTGACGTAATCTCCGCCGCCTTGGTCGTACCAACCGCTTGCCTGGTCAAAGGGGCGCGTGTCGTCAAGCTGCGCCAATGCGTTCGTCATCTTGTTCGCTTCGAACTGCCCCCAGGCCTCGTTGAAGACGGTCCAGCTCGCGATGCAGGGGAAGAAGCGGAGATGCTCGATGGTGGCGTGCGCCTGCTCAAGCCAGAGTTCGCGCGCAGATGCGTCTTCGGCACCGAAGCGAGCGAGCTTCTTCGTGTCATCGACATGACGTGCGATGCCGGGAAAGACCGTGGGTAGCTGGCTGGTCCAAAACGCGGGGTAACTCTGGGCGCCTCCGTTGACCATATCCTGCCATACGATCATGCCGAGGCAGTCGCAATGGTAGTACCAGCGTGCCGGCTCAACCTTGAGATGCTTGCGCAGCATGTTGAAGCCGAGCTTGCGGGCCATTTCGATGTCGTAGCGTAGGGCCTCGTCGCTTGGCGCGGTGAGCAAGCCATCGGACCAATATCCCTGGTCGAGCACGCCCTTGAGAAAGAGCGGCTCGTGATTGCAGCAGAAGACCGGCATGCTCTTGCCTTCGACGTACTCGATGGTGAAACTGCGAAATGCGCAATAGCTGCCTACGGCATCCTCGCCATAGGAGATGCCAAGGTCGTAGAGGTGCGGATCAGCGGGGCTCCAGAGGTGAGGATCCGCGAACGCAATCTCGATATCATGGGGGCCGTTGCCTTGCACGGGTGTGCTTGCAGAGGCGACGAGCTCACCTTCGTCGAAGACGTCGACCGAGAGCGCACGCTCGGCATCGTCGATGCTGCCCGCCGCGTGCACGCGCAGCTGCAGCATGTCCTCGCTGGTGCGTATGTCGATCTTCTCGATATACGGGTCGCTGACCTCTTCCATCCAGACGGTCTGCCAGATGCCGCTTTGTGCGGTGTACCAGATGCTGCCACGGTCGAGGCGCTGCTTGCCGCGTGGTTGCGTGCCTATCTCGCTCGGGTCGCGTACGGCAAGGTCGATCGTGGCGACCGACTCTGCGTCGCCGAAGGCCTGCAGGGCGTCCGTGATATCGAAGCTGAAGGGCGTGTAGCCACCGCGATGGCTTCCGACAGGATGTCCGTTGACGATGCACTCGCACGCGAAGTCGACTGCTCCGAAGTGCAGGAGATAGCGTTTGCCCGGGCGCTTGAGCATCGATACGCTACGGCGATACCAGATGGTCTCGTGGGGAAGCAGCTGGTGGCCCACTCCCGAGAGCGCTGATTCGGGGGAGAAGGGAACGAGTATTTGCCCGCTATAGACGGGGTCGGCTTCGTTTCCCTCCTGCTGGTCCGCGCGTATCGTGCATTCCCACCAGCCATTGAGGTTCGCGTATGATTCGCGGCGCATCTGGGGACGCGGATATTCCTGGAGCAGGTCATGGGGGTCAAGTGTCTCGCCCCAAGGCGTGAGAAGCTGCATGAGCTCGTCGTCGGGATGGGTCTGCAGGGCGCTCTTGAGTGCGCGTCTGAAATCGAACATCTTTGCTGCCCCATCCTTTTTATCTCGCCTGCAGGTAATTCGGAACGTCTGGTGGTACAATCATACGCGATATAGATTATTTGCCAGACGAACAATTCAAAAATCAAAATACGTGTGGAAGGGCCGGCCATGGATATTGTGTCACCCGAGCACCATCAGGCGTCTGGATTCATCGACCACTGTCGCGTAAGCGTTCCCGGCAGAACCGAAGTTGCAGGAAACCACCAAGATCATCAAGGTGGCTGTGTCATTGCCTCGGCTGTCGACAGGCGTATCGTCTGCGATGCGTATGTGGATGCCGGTAGCCGCATACGCGTGCGTTCCTACGGACATGGAGAATGCTCCATTAACCTTGCCGACCCCAATTGCTGGACCTCGCGGGCAAGTGAGCGCAACACGACCGTCTCGCTCGTGCGCGGAATGGCTGCCCAGCTCATGCAGCAGGGCGTCGAGTTGCAAGGTTGTACGCTCGATATCCATTCGGATATCCCTCCTGGGGCGGGGCTTTCCAGTTCGGCTGCCTTCGAGCTTTGCGTGGGTGCCGCGCTTGCCGCTATCGGTGGCTGGCGTATCATCGCGCACAGGGATGGCGTCTCACTCGAGGACGACATTCGCGAGAAGCGCCTTACGCCCTTGCATCTATCTCAGATGGCCCTGCATGCCGAGCGGGCTTTCTTTGGCAAGCCCTGTGGCATCATGGATCAAATCGCCTGCGCGTTTGGCGGCGTCATCCTCATGGACTTTGCCAATCGCGTGAATCCTGCGATAAGCAAGGTCGTCTTGCCGCCTTCCTGCGATGGCTATACCTATCTTCTCGTAAGCTGCGGAAGCGGGCACGAGGATGCGACGAGCTCCTTCGCGAGCGTCGCGCAGGACATGCAGGATGCGGCCGATGCCTTTGGCGTCGCGCAGCTTCGTGACATCTCCATGGGCCAATACGTCAACGACATCGGCCGCGTTCGTGCGGAGTACGGCGATCTTGTTGCCTTGCGCGGCCTGGCTTTCTTCGAGGAGTTTCGTCTCGTGCAGCGGCGCGTTGAGGCCTTGCGTCGCGATGATGCCCAAAGTTTCGTATACCTGACCAATCGCTCGAGCATCGTATCGGCAGAGCACCTGCAAAACGTTGGTTTCCCCGGAGATCACGAGGACGCCATGGTCACGCTTGCCCTGTGTCAACGCGTGCTCGCGGAGCTCACCGTCCCCGTCGATGGCACGCTGTGTGGATCGGCACGCATTCATGGTGGTGGCTTTGGCGGCACCATCCAGGTGGTCGTGCCCAATGACAAGGTCGAGCCCTTCGTGGAGCGCATCGAGAGCCTGCTTGGCACCGGGGCCTGCATGCTCGTGAAGCTCGGGGCACCGGGCATCAGGGTCGAGTCCGCTGCCGCATGACGAAGGCGTGCCAGCGTTCCCCCCAAAACGTGTAGAGCGGCCGTGATGGTATAATTTGCGTTTGATTCTCCTAGCGCTCACGAGGGGAGGGGCATAGGATGTACATGCAGATTCGCCTGCCCTTGGCGTGCCTCGTCATCATGCTCTACTGTCTGCTGCTTTTCCTGCGCAAGCGCCGCCTGCCCACGAAGGCATCTCGCGTGTTTTCCTGCATGGGTTATGTGAGCATCGTGAATCTCTGCGCCGCTTCGGTGACGGAGTACACGGTCAACAATCGTGCGCTCGTCCCTGATACCCTCAACTACGGATGGCACCTCGTCTTTCTCGCCACGCTTGCACTGTGGTGCGCGTTGCTGCTCATCTACGTGCTCATGCTCGTCGAGCGCATGGGCGGGGGAAGCCAGCGAAATCTCATCATCCTCAGCTGCGCGATTTGCGTGCTCATCATCGCGGCGCAGCTTGTTCTACCCATCGAGTACGTCGATACGCCACAGGGCTCGTATTCGCTCGGACCCAAAGCCTACGTGCTCTATATCATGGTGGCCTATACGATCACCTTGCTCGTCGTGCTGCTTGCGCGCTATCGTGCGATGCTCGGGCGCATCAACAATCTCGTGCTTTTCGCATCTCTTTTCGTGCTCGTCGTGGTCGCCCTTGTGCAGATGATCTGGCCCTACATACTCATCACGAGCCCGGGGCTCACCATGGTCATGATCGGTCTCATGGTCACCATGGAGGATGCGCGTCTCTACATCTCGCCCAAGACGGGGCTTTACAACTTTCTGGCCTGCAGCACCATGCTTCAGGAACGCATCGCCGAGTCTGACGAGGTCAAACTTGGCTGCTATCTCTTCTTTGGCAATGAGTCCGAGGTCGCGCGCGCGATGAAGGCGGTCAACGAGCAGGTCGCGTATGCGGGCAGTGGCTTCATGTGCGGCACCTTCACCGATAACGTGCTGCTCGTGTTGCCGGTACCACGATGGCGGGGCACGACGTCCATGCCCGAGTCGCTGCCCATGCCGAGCAAGCTCGACGAAGATGTGCGCTGCGAGGCACAGGTGCTTACGCTCGAGGATGTACGTGATGTCCAACAGGTCCGCTACGCCCTGCGGGATGTCTACAACCATTTTTGGTCAGACTGTCTATATCTTGACGAGCTGACTCATCTCATGCGTCGTCAGGCTTTCACGATGCAGGTCAACGCCATGATCGAGCGCGAGGAACCCTTCGCCCTGCTCATGATCGATCTCGACAATCTCAAGGGTATCAACGACACCTATGGTCATGCGATGGGGGACAAGGTCCTGCGTAGCGTTGCCAGGGTCTTCAGCAAGGTCATCCGCTCTTCCGACATTGCCTGCCGCATGGGCGGTGACGAGTTCGCCATTGCCATCTCCGGGACGACCGACAAGGATACCTTGCATGCCATTCTCGAACGCATCGACCAGGGCCTCGAACGTATTGACGATTTGCCTGCGGGTGACATGGCGGTGAGCGTTTCGGTGGGCATTCGCGTCCACGACCCATCAGAAGATGATGTTAGCTTTGCCGATCTATACGCTCAGGCCGATGAAGCGCTCTACAAGGTCAAGCGCTTGGATAAGGGACACTTCGCCTTCTACGAGGACGAGATCGGGCATTAGGGCTGTTGAGCCGGGATCGAGTACACGGAGCCAGCACCGAAGAGCTTGCCAAAGAGGTACTTGTTACCTGCGGATTCCTCCGATATCCAGATGCGCCCGTCGTGGCTTTCGATGCCCTCGCTCATGGGCGGGGCAACGAGGTCTGCCACGAGGTTGTTGCCGTCGAGGAAGTACAGCGGCACCTCGCGCCCATCGACGAGGAAGGCCGCACCTTGCTGCGCATCGTACACGTCGTAGGTGCGCAGATGCGAGGAGGTGAGCCCGTAGGAGCTCGAGAGCATGATGTTTCCGTCGGGAAGCACTGCCATGCCCTGGACGGCATCCGGGATGGAATAGACATAGGCTGCCTGCGTGGCGTAGCCAAAGGCGCCGTTTGTGTCTGCCGGGTAGGCGAGTATGACCCCGGCATTCTCGCTGCCATCAGACGCGATGAGGTGATGCTCCGCAGGGGCGGGATAGCCTGGAATAAGGTGGAAGGTGCCCGCGTAAAGCGTGTCGTTTTCGATGTTCATGAAGGCCGGCGTGATGTCGAGATCGACTGCGGAGATGGTCTGCACCGCGCTGCCGGCGCTTGCCGAGGCGAGGTCTGCCGCATTGAGGACGAAGTAGCCATCCTCGCTTGCCAGGAAGGCGTATTGGCTGTTCGTTGTTATGGCCGAGCCGTGGTCATCGTAGATCGAGCCATCGGGGAGCATCACGAGCAGACGGGCAACGGTGCCATCGGCATCGCGACGATAGACATACGAGGGGCCACCGCTTGCGTCATAGCCGCTGAAGAACCAGCAGCTGCCCTCATCGTAATAATCGAGGTCCTGGCACACGAACCCGTCATGGATGCCGGGGATATTGAACTCGCGCTGGGCCTTGGAATAGTACGTGTGGTATGCGACGCGCACGTACACGTTGATGACGACGAGGGCGAGGACGAGCACGCCCGCCGCGATGCCGATGGCCCACAGTGCGATGCGCTTGCCCTTGCCCTTCGTCATGATTGCCTACCCGCGAATTAGCTGCCGAGCACTTCGAGCGCGTCGGCGACGAGCTCGCCGCCCGTGAGGCCGCGCGGGTCCTTCTCGATGGCCTTGGGATACAGGGCCTTGAAGGTGCACACCTCGCGGAAGTCGTGGAGATGCTCCGGTGCGGTCACGAGGATGACGGGGATGTCGGTCTCGTCACGGACGATCTCGTCGTTCATCACCTTGTCGACATAGCGGAAGAACTTGCGCGCTTCCTCTTGCTTGACGTCATTGCGAGACTTCCACCCGTGATAGGGGGGCAGATGGTCCTCGAGGCTGTAGTAGTCAAGTGCCGTGACCTCTCCGTCGAACTCCGGGAAGGTCTCGGCGAAGTAGTGCTTGACGTCTTCCGGGAACTCCTCGAAGTGCACGCCCTGGTCGTTGCCGTCGAGCACGGCGAAGAAATCGGCGTTGAGGAGCAGAAGCTTGAAACGCGATGCCGTGTCCTCGATGATTTCGCCGTTGAGCTGGGCGAAGTCGTAATCGTCGCCGACGACGACCTGGGCCTTGGGCGTCATGTCCATGTTGTAGACGTAGCAGGTCTTGACGTTGAGGAAGAAGGCGAGGCCCTTCTTGGCCTCGAGCCACAGCTCCATATCCTGACGCTTGGACATGTAGTCGAGCTTTTCGAGGATGGGCTTGACCTCACGCTCATCCCAGCTGGCGAGCAGCTGGCGCTTGGCCTCCTTTGCCAGGTCCTTGAACTCGATGCGATCCCAGTTGTTGCGGCGCATGTCACGCTCGGTGTGCTGGACGGGCATGTAGATGGAGACGGCGGGTGGCTCCTCGAACTCGAAGTCCGTCTTGATGGTCTTGAAGTCCGCGGGATCGACCTCGTCTATCATGTGTATGCCCTCGACGAGCTCGTGCATTCTTTCCTTATTCATGGGGAGCCTCCTTCTCTCGCCATATATATTCTATAGATAGAATAGCACGTTTATGGGCTATTTGTATCCGTTCACGGAATAATATGAGAATGTTATTGAAATCTGTAATGGAGAGATAGGACGGGGAATGAGACAGGGGGCCAGACTGGTGACGCAGGACGGGGCGGGTTCAGGCGATCATTGCACCTTCCGCCAACACTTCCTGCATAGCCTCGGAAGGGAACTTCCAGCCCAGGACCTTCCTCGGACGGTTGTTGAGCAGCCACCGCACCTTGCCCACCTCTTCGTCCGACACCTCCGTGAAGTCAGTCTCTTTGGGGAAGAACTCCCTGATCAGCCCGTTCACATTCTCATTGGTGGGCCGCTGCCAAGGAGAGTGCGGATCGCAGAAATACACCTCGAAGCCAGAGGAGAGCTTGAACCTGTCCACGCATGCCATCTCCGACCCCTGATCCCAGGTGAGCGTGCGCCTGAGCTCCTCGGGGATCCCCTCGGCCATCTGCGCCATGCGCTCTGCGACCGTGTCCGCGTCATGGCAGGCCAGCCTCGACATCAAAAGGAAGCGCGACCTTCTCTCCACGAGGGTTATGAGGCAGCTCGACAGGTCGCTTCCAATGATCAGGTCCCCTTCCCAATGCCCGGGGATGGAGCGGTCACCCGCCTCCGGGGGCCTCTTGGATATATGCGCATCCTTAAGCCAGGGCCTGTTCTTTGCGGGGAGCTTGGATGCCGGTTTGCGACCGCGGCGCTTGGTGCGCAAGGCGTACTCGACGCCGAGCTCATGGCGCAGCGTCCCGTAGCCTTGCACATAAAGGGACTGGTATATCGTCTCGTGGCTTATGCGCATCTCCTCGTCATCCGGGAAGTCTTCTTCGATCCGCTTGGAGACCTGCTCGGGCGACCATCTGCTGGCAAGCATCTGCAGCACATAGGCCCTGAGGGGGCCTCGGGCATCGAGCTTGCGGGGTTTTGGCCTTTTCGCCTTCTTCCTCG
Source organism: Coriobacteriia bacterium (assembly GCA_003149935.1). Classification (NCBI taxonomy): domain Bacteria; kingdom Bacillati; phylum Actinomycetota; class Coriobacteriia; species Coriobacteriia bacterium. The sequence goes on from QAMH01000006.1 coordinate 124,012, forward strand.
CATCAAGCTGGGCGTGCCTCGGATCGTAGGGTCCTTGCACCCGGGAAAGCTCGCGAGCGACGGTCGTCCTGCTGATGTTCATTTTATCGGCAATCTCTTGGTTGGTGCGCCCGACATCGAGAAGGGCCGCGATAAAGCAGCGGTCCTCGTATGTCAGGCGCTGCTTGGGCGATGTTCTTGCGCTCGGGGTCGGGCAGCTCGCGGCGTCCATTGTAAGCACCATCCGATCCGGAGGGCGGTCCATTCGGCTCCACTTGAAAACGGCACCACGTCCGATTCCGGTCCGCCTTGCGCACTCCCTGATCGAATCACCCGCGCGAAGCCTCTCTTTGACCGCCGTCCAATCATCGATAGAGTATTTAGCCATTGCACCACATCCTTTCCATGCGTGCAATGACCGCTAGAATCCGCCCGGGGATAATGTCACCGTTTATCGGTGACATTATCCCCGTCCTGCGTCACCAGTCTGGCCCCCTGTCTCATTCCCCGTCCTGTTATACTCTCGATTCATGAACAATCCCGCCAACGAGTGAAGGGCAAATCATGCGTGCGCTGCCAGAACAGAAGCTGGATCCGAGAATCAAGAATGTTTGGCGTATAAACGACACTATCTGGATCGTTCTGGCGTTTCTCTGCTGCTTCGTCCCGTTCGCGATCATCGCCGCGGTTGACCCCAGCGAAGGGTGGGTAGCTACCGTGTGCATCGCGCTTATAGCCGCACTCGTCGTCATGCTCGTCATCTTCCTCGTGATTCTGCCGCCGATCCGCTACGTTCGCTGGCGCTACGAGCTCTCTGACGAATACCTCGACATCGCCAAGGGCATCATCTGGCGCAAGCGCTACATCATCCCGTTCATTCGCGTGCAGAACACCGACACGCGCCAAGGGCCCATCTTGCGGGCCTTCAAGCTCGCCTCGGTCACGGTTTCCACCGCAGCCGGGTCGCACGAGATTCCCGGTTTGGACACCCAGAGCGCGGAGGCGTTGCGTGATCGTGCCGCCGAGCTTGCGCGCCTGGCTCGCGAGGACGTGTAATGAGCGAGCAGGATATGCAGAGCCAAGACACCATGGCTGCTTCGGAGCCCGTCAGGCATCAGGTGCACCATAGCTATATCTGGCTTGGGACGTTGCGGGTCGTTCTCGTCGTGTTCGTCGCCGTGGTCATCTCGATTTTCTCGAGTATCATCGGCGCCATTTCCGAAGGGATGCATGGTGGGGGAGCCGAAGTCGGTTTCCTGATCGCGGTGACGGCGGGTATCTCGTTCGCCGCGCTTGTCGTCTTCACCGGCCTGGTCTTCCTCGTTCACTGGTTGGCCTACAAGCGCCTGTACTACGTCCTAGGTCCCGACGAGTTCAATCTCTACAGCGGCATCATCACCAAGAAACGCGTGCACGTGCCGTACAACAAGGTGCAGTCGGTCGACCAGAAGGCGTCGCTTCTGCAGCGTATCGCCGGCGTGCGCACACTCTACATCGACACGGCCGGCGGAGCCAACAACAAGGCCATCGTCGTTCCCTACGTCACCAAACACGATGCAGAATGGCTCAGAAGCGAGCTCTTTGCCCGCAAGGATGCCTCGATTCGCGGAGTGAGCTATCAGGAATCCGTCCGTCCCCAGGCGCAAGCGACGTGTCCCCAGAAGCCGCAAGCCCCCGTGCCACCGCAAGACGAACGCGAGGGACGCAACATACTCGACGTAGGCCAGGAAGCATGGGACGAGCTGGGCGGCGTGTTTGCCGGCGAGGCCTATGATGGCGGGCGCGTGAGTTACGAGTACGGTCTTTCCAACAAGGAACTCGTCCTGGCAGGGCTTTCCAACAACACGAGCTTCGCTGTTCTGCTCATGGGCATCGTCATCGGCATCGTCGAGCTCATCGGTTCGGCTCTCGACATCTTGCCCGCTGATGAGGTCGATGTGTTTTCGACGATGGTGCGGGATACGGGCATGCACGTCATCCAGTCGGGTATGTTCGCGCTTGCCGCCACCGTCATCGGCATCATCCTCGTCGTCTGGATTCTTTCGGTCATTGGTTCGTGCATTGGCTACGGTGGGTTCAGGGCGCGTCGCCGCGAGAGTCGCATCGAGGTCGAGTACGGTCTGTTGCAACACACCTTTCAGGGCGTCGATATCGAGCGCGTCCAGGCCGTCGTGATCACCCAGTCGTTCATTCGCAGGCTCTTTGGCTATTGCGAGGTGTCGCTTGCCAAAGTCGATGCGAATGTCGAGGGCGATGATGGCAAGAACGCCCGGGCCAAGCGCGGCATCGTCATCCATCCCTTTGTGAAGCTCGCCAAGGTTCCGCAGATTCTCGCAGGGCTCGTCCCCGAATTCGAAGACGTCCCGACCGACCAGCGCAAGGTCGCTTCCATCGCGCTGCGCCGCGCCCTCACGCGACGTTGCGTCGTGCAGGGCGCCGGCTTTTGGCTCGCCGTCATCGTGGCCGTCTTCCAGCTCACCATGGGACTCTGGCTCGATGACGGGATTGTGCGCATGCACGTTCCCGGCGGATACGTAACCATGGATGTATACGGGCTGTGCAATTCGATTTGCATGATCTGCTACGTGCTCGCCGTCGTCATCACGATCGTGAGCGCCATCGGCGCCGTTCTATGGGCACGATCGTCGAGCTTCGCCTTCAATCACCGCTTTATGCAGGTTACCAACGGCGGCTTCTCGACGTCGACCGTGACCTTTCCGCGTCAGAAGATCCAGTATGGCTACACCAAGACCAATCCGCTGCAGCGCATGGCGCATACCGCGACCATCAAGGTGCGAACGGCAGCCGGTGTTGGCGGTACCACCTACGCGCTTATCGATGCGACGCAAGAGGATGCCGAAGCCTGGCTGGCGTGGCTCGAGCCACGTGGCACGAAATAAGGACGCAACGAAGGGACGGTCCCTTCGTTGCCTTTGTCGCGGGCGCGTCCGAGACCTTGCGCATGAGGATGGCTCCCAGGATGAAGGGAAGCCAGAAGCAGATGACGCGATAGACCATGATGACAGCCAGTCCGGTCGCCTGCTCTATGCCGAAGATCGTGAACGCGACGAGTGCGGCTGCCTCGACGACACCCACGCCCTGAGGAATGGGAGAGGCCATTGCCGCGAGCGTGACGACTACGTAGATGCAGATGACGGCCGTGAAATCGTTCACGCCGAAGGCGAGTCCCACGAAGGCGAAGCAGATGATCTCGCAGATGTTGGCGACGACGGCCCAGACAAGCTCGATAACGATGCTCGAGATGTTGTGCACCATGTCCTTGGCCGATGACGAGTAGGTATTCACGAGCTTCCTGACCGAGGTGTCGATGTCATGGCGATGCAGACGCGCGAGCACCTTGTCGATGACGTGCTCGATGGGCGCGATGATCTTGAGCAGGAACTGTGGATGCAGCGCGGCGAGCGCCATGGCGGCGACGATTGCGCCTACGGCCACGACGGCGCCGATGCCGAGAACGAGCCAGCCTGTCTCGAGCTTGCCCATGACGAGCAGGATGGCAAATCCCACGATCATGATGATGACGAAAGCGGCGCTGATCGAGACCTGACGCAGCAGGGCGGCACCCGTGGCGCGTCCCGATTCGATGCCTCGCTTGGTGGCCGCCTCGATGACCACTGAGGTTCCCGAGATGTTGAACGAGGGAATGATCGTGTCCATGAAGAAGGTCTGGAAGACGAGGATGACGTTCTCGCCGATGGGCATGGACGTACCCGCCGCCTTGAAGCACCAGGTGAACGAGAGTCCCTGCGTGAAGTACTTGCCAAGCTGGAAGACGAGACCGGCGAGCAGGAAGACGGGGGTTCCGCGCTCGATGGTCTGTATGAGATGCTGCAGTTGGTCACCTCGCATGAAGAAGACCGCGAGAAAGACGATGACGGCCACACCCGCGAGCAGGGTTATGAGGTCCTTCTTCTCCATGCGTCTCCTCATGCGATGAAAGCGTGCATCTGTATTCTAGGACAAGAAGGATGACGTGTGAGACACATTGGACAGGTACGTCTGTCTCATTTTGCAGGTAAAATGAGACAGACGTACCTGTCCAATGTGTCTCACACGCAACGCATCCCATTCGAAAAAACGCCCGGCTCGACGTGATGCCGAACCGGGCGCGATGACGCACGATGCGAGGAAACCTACGGGCGCTGGCCCATGCCACCTTCGAGCGTGATCGTCTCGCCGCTCATGAACTTGAAGTCCGGGTTGGCGAGCTGGACGACGACGCGGCCGATCTCCTTCTCGACGTCGCCGTAGTGGCCCATCGGCGGCATGTGTACGTTGGCCTCGAACGCCTCGGGGTATTGCTCCTGGAAGTTCTCGAGCGCCGCTGTCCAGGCAAGCGGGCAGACCACGTTGACGTTAATGCCGTCGGGACCCCACTCGGTGGCGGCCACGCGACTCATGCCGCGGATGCCCTCCTTGGCAGCGGCGTAGGCGCACTGGCCGTAGTTGCCGAAGAGGCCGGCGCCGGAGGCGAAGTTGATGACGGAGCCCTTCGTCTCCTTGAGGTACGGGTAGCATGCCTGCATGTAGTAGAAGGTCGCGTACAGACCCGAGTAGATCGCCAGGTCGAACTGATCGGTCGTGTGGTCGGCGAGCGTGACGCCGGAGGCGGATGCCTGCGCGTTGTTGACGAGCACGTCGATGCGGCCGAACTTCTCGATGGCGGCGTCGACGACGGCCTGCACGGTAGCCTTGTTGTCGGTGCCGGCGGAGACGTCGGCGGCGACGGGGAGCACCTGGATGCCGTAGGCGGCCTCGAGCCTCTCCTTGGCGTCCTCGAGCTTCTTCACGTTGCGGCCGGTGATGACGAGGTTCGCGCCCTCCTTGGCGTACGCCGTGGCGATGCCGTAGCCGATGGAGCCGGGCTCGCCGTTTTTGAGCGCGGCGAAACCGCCGCCCGTGATGATGGCAGTCTTACCTTCTAGAAAACCCATGATCGTCCTTTCGCGAAGTGTGCAACTGGCACATTATATAGCGATGACACATGCCGGTACGGATGAATCCCTTATTCGCGTTTGGAATAGACGGCTAGATAAGCACCTTCTCGAAGTAGTCACGTCCCACGCCGCACATCGGGCAGCGCCAGTCCTCGGGAAGGCCATCCGGATAGCCCTCGACGGTGTAGCCGCACATCCTGCAGCGCCATGCGACCTTCTGCTCCGAGGATGCCGTCTCCTCGATCTCGACGATCTCGTCCTTCGCCGGGTCGTCGCCGTCGTTGTACGAGGCCGCCTTCTTGGGCGTCTTGCCGCGCAGCACGCGATGGTAGTAATCGTAGGTGATGGGCGTTCCCTCGCCCACGACCTCGGCATCCTCGACGGTGCCGATGAAGACGAGGTGGGTTCCCACGTCAACCGTGGAATCGACGCGCACCTCGAACGTGGCAAGCGTGTCGTGCGTGAGACGGGGGAGGCCCGATTCGCATACACTGTGGTCGAACTCGGAGAACTTGTCGATGTCCTTGCTGGATTTGAAACCGAACGTGCCGATGAGGTCCATGGTCGTGTCTTGCGAGAGGACGCTCGCGCAGAAACGCTTGCTAGTGGACACGGCTTCTGCCGTCGCGTTCTGCTTGTTGATGGACACGAGTAGCTGGGCGGGATCAGATGCGACCTGCAGAAGCGTGTTGACCACGCATCCGCACAGTCTGCCATCGGCGTCGATAGACGAGATGATGTAGAGTCCGCTGGTCAGGGAGCGGAATGCCTTGCGATCGATTTCCATAGTCATTCTCCTTCGGGACGCCATGACGCGCCTCATGTCGGCGCGAACGCATTCGCGCACTAATCATATAGGCGCATGATACCCGTTTTGCGGTCTAGAGGGCGTAGGTGAGGACGCAGATTATCACGAAAATCGCGATGACAGCCCAGAACAGCCCGTTAGCTGCCTTGTCTCCGATGAGCTTGCAGAACTTCTGGCAGAAGGGGAAGACGAACCAGACGTAACCGAGCGTAACGAGGCCCAGGAAAATGTCGTTCACAAGCCACGCTTGTCCAAAGATGTTGAGAGGTAACTGCGAGTTGTTCCAGTAGGGATACTCGCCCAGGGCGTCAGGCTGATTGACGATCCACCCCATGATGCACTCGAGTGCGGCACAGAGCACCACCGCCATGACGAAGAACTCGAGCGCAGCGCCCCACATGGTCTTTCGCTTGCCCACGAGCCGTATCTTGAGCGGAAGCAGCAATATTGTTATCGCCGCTGCACCGGCGCCGTAAACCCAATAGGGGACGTAGAGCTCGTCGAGGAAGATGGCGTAGTCGGCGTCGACGATGCCGAAGAGCGCATCCATCGAAAGGCAGTAGGGAATCTCCATCCAGTGCCCGACGACGCTGAAAAGGAAGAAGTACATGATGATGCCGCGCCAGAAGGACCAGGTCTTCGGTTCGTAGTAGGCGGTCTCGTCTTCCTTCGTGAGCGCGAGCTGCGAGAAGAAACGCTTGGTCTTGCGCCACAGTGACGATGCCTTCTCGTCGAGCTTGCGGGCGTGATTGGCACCGGGTAGCTTGACCGGCGACATGACGAGCGTGTCCTCGTGGGCGATGGCCGTGCCCTGCAATCGCAGATATGACGAGGCAAGACCACGCGCCCTGACGACGAGCGATTGTCGTTTGGTTGACGTGGCCTTGGTCTTCGTGCTTGTCATATCGTGCGTGCCGAGGTTCTTGCCCATGTATCTCCAGACTGGTCTTATGTCGTTTGCGTATATCCAAACGGAAGTATACGAGCCTCGCGTCTGGCGATGGCTTTCATGAGGCACGAACCAGAGTATCCTCACCTTTCCTTCAAGGGGTGTCTACAACTCCAATTGAGTGGAGTATCCCCTGGTAACGGGTGGGCTTCGAGACATAAACGATTTGCAAAACGAGACTTAGATAATATGGGTCACCAGGCCACAAAACCTGGCAGTATTCGGAGCCGATGCCAAAGAACGTGTGCCTGTGACTGCGCTCCTGGTCACCACACCACGGTTCCGGGCGGTTTCGCCAAAAGATGTGCTTCTGTGACCGCATGATTGGTCACCAGGCCACAAAACCTGGCAGTATTCGGAGTCGGTGCCAAGAGCTGCGCTCTGGTGGTCGCCGCGAGTCGTTATCTCGGTCGAACCTGTCTATCTTATGAAAGCACGACCGTGCGTCTATAATGAGCGCTGATGTTTAATTCCCGGGCATAGATTGAAGTTAGTATATGGAGCAATCGGAAAAGGTAAAGGCGGCCCGGCAGTTCGCTCAAGCGTGGAAGGGCAAGGGCTACGAGAAGGGCGACGCCCAGGTGTTCTGGACGGAGCTCTTGCGTGACGTCGTGGGCATGCCAAGGGTGTCCTCCAGCGCGAAGTTCGAGTACCGCACGAGTGACGGCGGCTTCATCGACTGCCTCATTCCTGATTCAAGGGTGCTCATCGAGCAAAAGGGCCTGAACATCGACCTGGACAAGCCCGAGGAGCGCCAAGGCCGCATGGTGACGCCGTTCGAGCAGGCGCTCGCCTATGCCGAGAGCTTCAAGCAGGACAAGCAACCGCTGTTCATCGTCACCTGCAATTTCGACACCTTTCGCGTCTACGACCGCAACGCCTATCCCAAAAGCGAACTCGCCGAGCATCCCTTCGAGTTCACGTTGGAGGAGCTCGCAGAGCATCCCGAGTACCTCGGCTTCATCACCGATTCCGCAAACAGCAGGATGGAGAAGGAGAAAGCCGTCTCCATCAAGGCCGGCCAGCTCATCGGCAAGCTCTATGATGCCTTGCGCACCCAGTACATAGATCCGGATTCGGACGACAGCCGGCATAGCCTCAACGTGCTTTGCGTGAGGCTCGTGTTCTGCCTGTTCTGCGAGGACTCACGTGGCCTGTTCCCGCCCGATGCGTTCCTGAATTACCTACGCGACGTCCCGCCTGAAAACGTGCGTCCGGCACTGCAGAGGCTGTTCGCCGCGCTCAACACCCCGAAGGAAAAGCGCGACCCCTATGACGAACGCGTCAAGCCCTTCCCGTACGTGAACGGCGGCCTGTTCGAGGAAGAATGCGAGATTCCCAACTTCACAGCCGAAATCAAGGACCTGCTTCTCTTCGAATGCTCGCAGCAGACGGATTGGAGCAAGATCAGCCCGACCATCTTCGGCGGCATCTTCGAGAGTACCCTCAATCCCGAGACCAGGCGTTCCGGAGGCATGCACTACACCAGCCCCGAGAACATCCACAAGGTAATTGACCCACTGTTCCTTGACGCCCTCCATAACGAGTTCAATAGCATCAGGATAGAGGAGGGGATAACCGAGAAGAAGCGAATGAACAAGCTCCGGGAATTCCGCGAGAAGATCGGCTCGCTTCGCTTCCTCGACCCCGCTTGCGGTAGCGGCAACTTCCTCACGGAGACCTACCTGTCGCTCAGGCGTCTGGAAGACGACGTGATAAATGTGCTCAACGACGGGCAGATGTCCATCGTCTTCGAGACCGAGGACAACGACAAGCGCGTGAGCCTTGACCAGTTCTATGGCATAGAGATAAACGACTTTGCCGTGCGCGTGGCAAAGACGGCGCTCTGGATCGCACAGTTGCAGTCCAATGACGAGAGCGAGTCCATGCTGGACATCAGCATCGAGGACTTTCCGCTCAAAGACAGCGCGAACGTTGTGGAGGGCAACGCACTGTGTATGGACTGGAACGACGTGCTGCCGGCCGACAAATGCGATTACATCATGGGAAACCCGCCGTTTATCGGACATCAGTGGAGGAGTGCCAGTCAACAAGAGGATATGGTCATTGTTTTTGATGGCATCCCGGGCGCTGGCAAACTTGATTACGTGTGCGCATGGTATTTGCTTGCAGCTCGATATATTAGTTCGCGAAAAATACATGCCGCTTTCGTGTCGACTAACTCAATATGTCAGGGAGAGTCCGTTCGAATCCTTTGGGAACCCATGGAGAAGCTGGGCATGGAGATTGACTTTGCATATCCTTCATTTGTGTGGGCGAACGAATCAAACGATCAGGCCCATGTGCACGTGGTTATCGTTGGCTTTTCCAGCATTGCGCACCCGTTGCCGTCAAAGCGCATATTCTATGTAGGGTCTGTGATTGAGGCTGAGCATATTAATGGATATCTTTTCGATGCTGAGAGCGTTTTCATTGCGAATAGGGGAAAGCCTATCAATAAAGGCGTCCCAGAGATGACTAAAGGCAGTCAGCCCACCGATGGTGGTAACCTCATCCTTTCTGAGGCGGAAGCTAGCAGCTTAATAGAGAAGTATCCAAATCTCAGAGAAGTGACACGTCCTTATATGGGCGGTCGTGAATTCATCAATGGCCAGAAACGGTTCTGTTTATGGTTTGAAGGTGCACGTCTTGCAGACTATAACTATCCTGAGATTCGTGAGCGCTTGCAGGCCGTGAAGGAAGCCAGAGAAAAGAGTCCGACCAGGTCGGTTAGGGAAGCTGCATCAACACCGGCACTGTTTACTCAGATAAGACAACCAAAGAGTGCGTATTTAGCACTTCCTGTTGTTTCTAGCGAGCGACGAAAGTGCATCCCCGTTGGATTTGTTAATCAGGAAGTTATTGCTAGTGATCAGCTGCGCTTTATTCCAACTGACGATATGTTTATCTTTGGCCTGCTTCTTTCCAAAGCACATATGGCATGGCTGAGAGTGGTTGCGGGAAGGCTCAAGAGTGACTACCGCTATGCACCGGCGGTCTACAACAGTTTCGTTTTTCCAGAAGCAAATGAGGAGCAACGCAGGCGAATCGGAGAACTGGCGCAAGCCGTGCTTGATGCGCGTGCACTTTACCCAGAGGCATCTTTAGCTGATTTATACGATCCCGATAATGAATTCATCTATCCTGAGCTTTCTTTGGCGCACAAGAATCTCGATAAGGCGGTCGAAGAAGCCTACGGCGTTGACTTCAATGGCGATGAGGAAAAGATCGTTGCGCATCTCTTCAAGCTGTACGCGGATAAGATTAAAGAAGAAGGGTAAGACATGGCATTACCAACACAAACCGATGCATTCTATATAACCCTCGATCTTTTTAGGGATGATAAACCGCATACGAGAAAAGAGATTTTCAAGATTGCGGTCAATGCTCTTAATTTAACGCCGGACGATCTCAAGCTCAGGACCAAAAGCGGAAAACCGATTTACGAGAGCCGTTTGAGTTGGGGAGTATCCTATCTTGAGCGTGCTGGAATGCTCAAGAAAATCAAACGCGGCGTTTACGAAATTACTGATAGGGGACAGGAATATCTGAGGAAAGGACAAGGCGGTAAAGCCTTTAGCGAAAAGCTCAACAAAATCATTGAATCCGAGAACCCGTGGAATAGGTCTGGAGGGGATACAGACAATCCGGCAAGTGAGGATTCATCCAATTTGCTTGTAAATGATACAGTGCAAGATGATAAATCCCCTCAAGAAACAATTGAACAGGCTGTCTATTCGTTGCGCCAGTCATTGGCTTCCGAGCTTCTGGACATGATATTGGAGCAGGATGCTTATTGCTTTGAAAGGATCGTGGTCAAGTTATTGGAAGCAATGGGATATGGCACTGGTAAGGTGACTCCGAAAAGCGGAGATGCCGGGATTGATGGGATAATAACCGCCGATCCGCTTGGCTTCGATATGATTTACACGCAGGCCAAGCGCTATTCCCCAAGCAATAGAGTCGGAACTCCAGAGATGCAAGGATTCGTAGGAGCACTTGGCGATGTTACCAAAGGAGTTTTCATCACCACCTCAAGCTTCCAGCCCGCTGCTATCCAGATTGCGAAGAATTGGCATCACGCAAAGATCGAATTGATTGACGGCGAGCGGCTAATTGACCTGATGATTGACTACAACGTCGGCGTTACCGTTGAAGAGTCCTTCGAGATTAAGCGCGTTGATCTCGATTTCTTTGATGAGATGGCGTAGCCGAGAAGTTCGTATGGAAACGATCTTGCTGGAGGGAACGTGTACAGTACTTTCAAATCGAATGATACGAATATATCGGAGATTATTAGGGGCATAGATTCAGGATCTATACAGCTGCCTGATTTTCAACGTGGTTGGGTTTGGGATGACAGCAGAATCAAGGCTCTTATATTGAGCATTATGAATGGGTATCCTGTCGGCGCTTTGATGTTCCTTGAATATGGTGGCGATTCGGTGCGATTCAAGTACCGCACTTTTACGGGCTGCGATAAGGATTGCAGGCCGGATACGCTTGTGCTCGATGGTCAGCAAAGGCTCACCTCGATATTTACTGCTTTGTATTGCAAGAATCCTGTACATACAAGAGACGAAAAGGGAAAGGAACTGAAGAGATTCTATTATCTGAAGATTCGCGAGTGTCTCGATGGGGATGCGGAGGATAACGAGGATGCGATTCTTTCTATACCAGAGGATCGCCAGATAAGAACCAATTTTGGGCGTAACGTCGAGTTTGATATCAGCAGTGAGCAGTTCGAATATAAGGAGCTCGCGTTTCCTCTTAACAAAATGTTCTCTACTGAAGAGTGGCTGACATGGACGACCAATTGCATGGAGTATTACAACCATGATCCACAAATGGTGCAGCTTCTGAACAGGTTTCAAACAGGAGTGCTTGTGCCGATGCAGAATTACCAAGTTCCTGTCATAACCCTTAGCAAAGAAACACCAAAAGAAGCGGTATGCCAGGTGTTTGAAAACGTCAACACTGGCGGAGTTTCCTTGACAGTGTTCGAATTGGTTACAGCGACATTCGCCGCCGATGACTATGACTTGCGCAGCGACTGGGAAGGCAGCGAAAAGGAGGGGACCGAGGGCAGACATGAACGTATGAAAGATGCCTCCTCCATTTTGGAGGGCGTATCGGCTACTGATTTCCTCACGGCGCTTACTTTGCTGGTGCGTTACAACGAGAGCATGAGAAAAGATGGTCGAGCTGTAAGTTGCAAGAAGAAGGACGTGCTTGCTCTGCAACTTGAGGACTACATGCGATACGCTGATGTCCTGGAGCAAGGATTTGTCGAAGCATCTCATTTTCTGAAGCAACAGCGAATTTTCGCTTCTCGTGATTTGCCCTACACAACGCAACTTATACCTTTATCTGTGCTCTTTGCTCTTTTGGGGCCGAGAGCAAAAGATTCGACAGTGCGTACGAGGATTGCCCAATGGTATTGGTGTGGCGTGCTCGGAGAAATGTATGGTGGCGCAAACGAGACTCGTTATGTAAACGATGTAACAGGCATGATGCAATGGCTCGATAATCCCGAAGAGGTGCCCGATACGATTCAGCGAGCATATTTCCAACCCACGAGGCTTGTTACTTTGCAAACGAGACTTTCGGCTGCATACAAGGGAATAATGGCGTTGATACTAAAGCACGGGGCAGTCGATTTCATCAGTGGCGTTCCGATGGATTTTACGAATTTCACAGATCAAGCCGTAGATATCCACCATGTTTTTCCAAAGGACTATTGCGAGAAACAAGGATTTGATAAGCGTCGATGGAACTCGATAGTAAACAAAACGCCGCTTTCCGCGAGCACCAACAGAATCATCGGTGGGGTTGCTCCTAGTCGATACATGGAGAAAATCGAAAAGGACGATCATGTGAGCAGCGAAAATCTCAATGCGTATATTGAGACGCATGTCATCAATCCAAAAACTATGCGTTACGATGATTTCGATGCATTCTTCATCGAGCGTGCAAAAGCTCTTATATCGATAATCGGAGATGCAATGGGGAAGCAAGTTCCAAACTTGTCTGGCGAAGACGTAATCGAAGCCTTCGGGTCTTCGTTGGAGTGATTTTTCGCATCCAGTATCAAGCATTATTTAAAAAAGGGTGAAGCCCGGATTCTGATTACAAATCCGGGCTTCATTACATGTTGCTCCTTCCCATGATGTGTCTTGTGCAACCGGCACATCGCTTCAATTAGTATCCGTAGCTGTCATACCACGAATCATCCTCGTCATACCAGGGGCTGTAATATGAGTCATTGCATGAATCGTCGTTACTGAGAATATAGGTTGTGTTATTCGTAATAGAAGGTTCATCTTCTTTGGAATAATTCACTATGCCAAGAATGAGACAACCTAGACTTGCTGCACCCGTTACGATTCCTGCGCCTATGCCGATGTTCTCCTTATGATCTTTAATTGCGTTGGCAAATCTATTCATTCTGGTTGTTGCAACTTCTTTGATTTTCTGCACTCCTTTTTTGAGCTTAGTTCCAACTGCCGCCACATGGCTGTTTCTTTCCTCTCCTCTCTCTTCTGATGGTTCCCCATCTTTTGCATTGCTATTCGGATATGCAAATACAATTTCCTCATTCATCTTTTTCTCCTTTCTAAATGAGGCTTTTATAAATGCGAGAACGAAAGACGCTTCGGCGAGAGATAAAAGATTGCTCGAAGAAAGGAGAAGTTGACACTCGCTTCTGCACTCTTTCGTTCCCGATGATTGATATGATTCCAAATGAGCTGGATTTGTAAGAGTGCCTGCGACTGACATGTTTTGGCTTATTTGGTTAGCCAGGCTGTCTTGTCATTTGCTTGCAAAAATCTATGCACATGCGAACGATATGTGGTTGATTGGATTAAAGATGGCTGACCAACTGATTGAAGAAGAGAATATATACCGGAGATGCAGATCGGCTTCTTTCGACAGCCAAAATGATGCGGTCCTAGCTCTTTCTGCAGCTGGACATAGGATAAGTCATGGATCCATTAAGGACTATGAACGTGGAGCCACGATTCCGTCCGCGAAAACGGTAAAAGCAATGGCGCAGGTCTATAAAACTCCCGAGCTCAAGTGGCTGCACTGTTCCGAGATGTGCGAATTGGGACATGATATAGCGAGGATGTCTGAAGACTTTGCATCAGAGGACATCTATAAGACCTACTTTGATCTCGCTGGCGCATTCAACAAGATAAGGGAGATAGAGTTTAGGCTACATTCGATTATTTCTGACGATAGCGTTGCCGAGGACGAGGCTCTTGCGTTAGACGAGATTATTGACGTACTCGACGAGATTACTGAAAGTGCCGTGGAGATTAAAGTTTGGGCAGAGAAGAGGCGGGGCTGTATCTGATGGACAGGCAGGACATGAACAAGAAGCCTGGTTTGACCGAAGTCGAGCTCGATGCCATTGCCGAAGAATACGAGACGGACGAATGGGACGCTTCCCAGCTTGGTGAGGTCGTTTCGGGGCATTCGCCAACTGATGACGAATCTAGGCAATACTATCCCAGGGCTTAATCTTCTCCAGCTCGTTAGCGAGCTTGTGTTGGGCGACTTCGGTGTCGTATGCTGCCTGCGCGCGGAGCCAATTGCCATCTGACAGGCCAAAGAACCGGCAGAGGTGCAGGTCGGTGTCGGCGGTGATTGCGCACTTTCCCGCGACAATCTGCCCTATGCGCCCAGCGGGCACGCCAATCTCCTTTGCTTGCTAGACGATACTTCGATATACCGAGTGGCTCCAGGGACTCCTCCTGCAAGAGCTCGCCGGGTGTAATCGTTATTGGTTCAAGGCATTCGGTCATATCAGGATTTCGCATAGATGAGCCTTCTGTCTTCGAGATAACGTTGCTGAGCATGCGGGTGGAACGAATCGGATCCGCAGATTACATCGACAGGTCGCCCAAGCGCCTCTTCCAAAGCGATTCCAATCCCGCCGAGGGAAAAGAGCGTGAAGGACTTTCCGCATTCGACGCAGAGATCGACATCGGAATTACCATCTGCCTCGTTGCGGGCATAAGAGCCAAACAGATACGCCTCTTTGACATCGTATTGGGGCAGCACTTCGCATGCTGCGGCAGCAATACTATATTGATTCAGCATCTGCATAGGGTGAGTTTAACATGGCCGACTGGCGTCATAACTCCATCTCGAAGGTTACGAGCTGGTTGAAGTGTCGTGTGATGCAACAGTAAACGACAGTAAAAGAATCCTGAAACAGTAAACGACAGTAAAAATGTTTGGAAACTATAAACGACTATAAAAATACTCCGAAACTATAAACGACTATAAAACTTTATCAGCAATGACAATAAAAAATGGGCGGCCTGGTCAATCCAAGCCGCCCATTTAGCGTAACCGCCGCAGCCGCTGCTGGCTGCGTCGATTACTGAATTCCCTCGATGTGGGGGATGGTCGCGAAGCCGACCTCGAGCTCCTCGTCGGTGGGGATGTGATCCGTCATCTCACCGCGGTTGTAGGCCTCGTAAGCGTACATGTCGAAGTATCCAGTGCCCGTGAGGCCGAAGAGGATCGTCTTCTCCTCGCCGGTCTCTGCGCACTTGCGCGCCTCCTCCATGGCCTGGAAGATCGCATGGGCGCTCTCCGGTGCCGGCAGAATGGTCTCGAGGCGGGCAAAGTCCTCGGCTGCCTTGAAGACGTCGGTCTGCTTCACGGCCACGGCCTCCATGTAGCCATCGTGCTTGAGCTTGGAGACGATGGGGCTCATGCCGTGGTAGCGCAGGCCGCCGGCATGGTCGGGGGAGGGCAGAAAGCCACTGCCCAGCGTGTACATCTTGACGAGCGGGCAGGTCTGGCCCGTGTCGGCGAAGTCGTAGGCGTACTTGCCGCGCGTGAGCGACGGGCAGCTCGCGGGCTCGACGGCGATGAAGCGCGTGTCGGGCTTGTCACCACGTAGCTTGTCACGCATGAACGGCGCGATGAGGCCGCCGAGGTTGGAGCCGCCACCCGCGCAGCCAATGACGATGTCGGGATACTCGCCAAGCTCCTTCATGGCCTCGTAGCTCTCCAGGCCGATGATGGACTGGTGCAGCACCACCTGGTTGAGCACGCTGCCGAGCTGGTAGCGTCCCTTGTTCTCGGGGACGTTGAGGGCGCGCTCGACTGCTTCGGAGATGGCGGTGCCAAGCGAGCCAGTCGAGTCGGGATGGTCGGCGAGCATCTTCTTGCCGATCTCGGTCGTGTCAGACGGCGAGGGTGTGACGGTCGCGTTGAAGGTCTGCATGATCGAGCGGCGGAAGGGCTTCTGCTCGTAGGAGCACTTCACCATGAAGACGTCGAGGTCGACGCCGTAGTGGTCGGCAGCCTCGGAAAGCGCGGTGCCCCACTGGCCGGCACCAGTCTCGGTCGTGATCTTGTCGAGGCCTTGCTCCTGGGCGTAGTAGGCCTGGGCGAGCGCCGAGTTGAGCTTGTGCGAACCCGAGGTGTTGTTGCCCTCGAATTTGTAGTAGATCTTCGCAGGTGTGTTGAGGTAGCGCTCGAGGTTATATGCGCGGCACAGCGGGGAGGGACGGTACACCTTGTACATCTCCTGCACGCCCTCGGGGATGTCGAAGTATGCGGTCTCGTCATCGAGTTCCTGGTCCACGAGCTTGTCGCAGAACACAGGGGCGATGTCGTCATGCTCGGCGATCTTGCCGTTGGGCAGGCGCATGGGCTCGGGCGGCTCGGGCATGTCCGCGCGCAGGTTGTACCATTGCGTCGGAATCTGCTCCTCGCGCAGATAGAGCCTGTAGGGAATCTCCTCGTTCTGCTTCTTGCTTGCGTCTGCCATGGTCGTTTCCTCTCTTTCCTTCGGACTTTTCGTCCACGTTCCTGCCTTGCTAGTCGTTCTCACGCATCTCATGGTCTGGGAAATAAAAAAGGCCCCCGGATTACCGAGGGCCTTCAAGGTATGTGATGAGAAGCGTGAAGTCCGATAACCCGATTACGATATTCGACTACGCCACCACCAAGCACCGGCAAACGCCTGTGCGTTAGCAAAGATGCTATGTGCGTGTACGTAGTTCACATTCGTCCTTTCGGGTTGCGCTGTACGGTAGCACAAATCGGGGCGGTCAATGTCGAAATGTCTAGATTTCATGGCGAAAAGTGGCATAAATTACTGGCGAACGGTAGAAAATGAATAGCGAACGGTAGTATTTGCTGTATACTATTCTTACAAGAACAAAGAAACGCGTGGTTTTGCGCGGGAAGGAGCTCGCCATGTGCTCGGGAATCAGGTTCACCGATGAAGAGGGCAACATGTACTTTGCCCGCAACCTCGATTGGAATTGCGGCTACGGCCAGAAGGTCACCGTGACTCCCCGCGGCTACGAGCGCCACTACGCCTTCGGGGTCGAGTCCCAGCAGAACTATGCGGTTATCGGCCCATGCATCGTAATCGGGGGCGTTCCGCTCTACTTCGATTGCGCCAACGAGAAAGGGCTTGCCATCGCCGGGCTCAACTTCCCCGGCTACGCCCAGTTCGAGACAGATGCCGTCGAGGGCAAGACCAACCTCGCGGCATATGAGTTTCCCCTGTGGGTAGTCAGCAACTTTGCCACAGTGGACGAGGTGGAGGAGGCGCTGGCCGACGTCGCCATCGTCGCCAAGCCCGTGAACGACCAGTTTCCGGTTGCGCTTCTCCACTACCTCATCGGCGACAAGGACCGTTCCATCGTGGTCGAGTACATGGCCGATGGCATGCACATCCATCACGATGACGTCGACGTGCTCACCAACCAGCCCACCTTCGACTGGCACGTCGAGCATCTGCGCAGCTACATGAACCTAAGTCCGGAATACGTCGCGGACGTGCAATGGGATAAGCAAAAGCTCGCGCCTTACGGGAGCGGCGGCCAGCTCGTGGGGTTACCCGGCTCAAGCTATTCGCCCGATCGCTTCGTGCGGGCTGCCTACCTGAACAGCCACTATCCGCAGAAGTCCGGCGAGGCGGACAATGTCTCCAGGATGTTTCATACGCTCGCGGGCGTCGCGATGATCGATGGCGAGGCGAAGATGGAAAACGGCGAATTCGAGACGACGGTCTATACCGGCGGTATCTCCATGGCAACGAAGACGTACTACATGAACACCTACGAGAACCCAGCCATCGAGGCCTATCCCATGGACAAGGCTGACCTCGACGGTTCGGAGTTGCACGTCTTTGCCTAGGGAAGATACGCCGTAAACATAGGGGCGCCCGTCCACTCAAGCGGACGGGCGCCCCTCGTCTTGAAAGCCAATGCGGGTTCTAGCTCTCGTTATCCTTCGGCATCCACCTGCGCATGATGGCGACGAGCGACTCGATTTCCATGGGCTTTGCCATGTGGTCGTTCATGCCCACCGAATGCGCGTGCTTGACGTCTTCGGCGAAGGCATCGGCCGAAAGCGCGATGATGGGGATTTGCGCCAGGTCGGGTCTGTCTATCGAAGCCGCGCGGATGGCCGTCGTCGCCTCGTAGCCGTTCATGACCGGCATCTGGATGTCCATGAACACGAAGTCGTAGTAACCCGGTTCGTGCTCGAGCAGCATGTCGACGGCGACCTGGCCGTTTTCGGCATGTTCGACCTCCGCGCCGGTGAGACCGATTATCTCTTGGCCGATGGCGGTTGCCATGATGTTGTCCTCGGTCAAAAGCACGCGATAGCCATCAAAAGCGCATTCCTCGAGCATCGCCTTGGGGTCGGCCTGTTCGGCGACCTCGCCGCTCAGGAGCTCCTTCATCACCTGGATGAGGCGCGAGCGGAACAGGGGCTTGGAAATGAAGGCGTCGATGCCTATCTCGCGCGCCTCCTGCTCGATCATCGACCAGTCGTAACCGGAGAGAATGATGATGGGGGGCGCCTGCTTGACCCTCTCGCGAATCTCCTTGGCGACTTCCAGACCGCTCATGCCGGGCATGCGCCAATCGAGGATGACGGCCTTGAAGGGATCGTCCGATGCATCGGCATCGATTACGGCCTGCACGCCAGCCGGTCCGGACATCTCGTAGTTTGCGCGCATGCCGATATCCTCGAGCAGGGTGCAGGCTCCCTCGCAGGCGACGTCATCATCATCGACCACGAGCACTCTGATGTCCTTGAGGTCGCTGAGATCGATCGTGGCGCCGTCGCGAAGCTTGAGGTGCACCGTCACGGTGAACGTGGTGCCCTTCCCAAGCTCGGAATCGACATCGACCGTGCCATTCATCAGGCTGACGACGCTCTTGACGATTGCCATGCCCAAACCCGTGCCCTCGATACCGGTGGTGCGCGAGTCGTTGGCGCGAGTGAAGGGCTCGAAGATGGTCTCCATGAACTCCTTGCTCATGCCGCAGCCCGTATCGGAGAAGACGAATTCGTAGCAGCCGCTATCGTGGACGCGGCTCGGCAGCTCGGAAATGCGCATGTAGATGCCGCCGCCCTCGGGCGTGAACTTGATGGCGTTGCCCATGATGTTCACGAAGACCTGCTGCAGGCGCGTGAGGTCACCGATGACGTGCTCATGCTTGATATCGACGACGTCGACGCGCAAGTCAAGGTTCTTGGCGACAATCTGGGGGTTCACGATGGCCAGAAGCTTCTCGATGGAGTCGGAGAGCTCGAACTCCTCGTCCGTGAGCCCGATGGAGCCCGATTCGATCTTGGCCATGTCGAGGACCTCGTTGATGAGGCCAAGCAGGTGATGGCTCGCAGAGGAAATGTTGGCGAGGCACTCGCTTACGCGCTCGGGATCGTCGGCGTGCATGCTCGCGATGGCCGTGAGGCCCATGATGGAATTCATGGGCGTGCGGATGTCATGGCTCATGGAGTTGAGGAAGTCGCTCTTGGCCTGCGAAGCGTGCTCGGCGGCTTGGAATGCGTCCTCAAGAGCCTGACGTGATGCAAGCTCGGCGGCCTTCTGCTCCGTGACGTCCTGGATCGTGACGAGTATGTCAGTGGGCAGCGCGTGAGCGTCACGGGCGATGCAGAGCGTGGAGACCTGCAGCCAACGCTCCTCGTCACCTCGCATGACGCGATATTCGCACTGGAGGTAGGGGACGCCCGGCTGCAGGCGTTCTCGCAGCGTCCCGATGTCTTCCAGCTCGCAAAGACGCTCGATATCGGTGTCGTTTGCCATATCCCTCCAGTACGAACGCAAATCGCTGAACTTGCCGTCCGTGGGAAGGGAATCGTCCAATCCCTCACGCTTGAGGTACTCGTAGCTGTCGTTCACGAGGTCGATGGCGAGCAATCGGCTGAACAAGTTGGTGGAGGCGTCGATGATGCGCGTTGCCTCCTGACGCTCGAGCAGCAGGCGGTCCTTCTGCTTGCGCGATTGGAACACGAGCACGACGATGAAAAGCAAGCAGGCGACAACGACACCCGCAACGAGGATGATGCCCGCCGCGTTAGCTGAAGACACCATTTTTGCCGTGACGGATTCGGGGAAGATACGCAGGATCATCCAATCCGACGAGGCGAGCTGGGCGACATACACGCTACCCTCGCCGGATGAGGCGTTGTAGCTGAAGTTAAACGAGGAACTCTGGGCGAGGGATTGCGCGAGCTCTTCGGGAGTGATGTCCTTGAGCGAGTCGCTGAGCTTCGAGTCGAGCACCGAGTAGTCGATCTCGTCGTTCATGCTCGACTTTGCCAGGACGTTGCCGTCACGGTCACAGAGGTAGGTGGCGGTCTCGACGCCGAAGAAGCTCGTGCTCATGTATTGCGCCATCGTCGCCTCGTTGTAGACGCAGGCAAAGACGGCGACGGGCGTTCCCTGGTAGAGGATGGGGGCGTAGAACGCGATGATGCGATGCTCGTTGAAGGCGGCGTTCTCGACGGCGCAGATGCCGCTCTCGCCCTGCATGCCCTTGATATAGTACTCGCGGCTGCTCACCTCTTCGGTGCGGCCGTCGATGTTGTGTCCTATGCCATCGGCAGTAATGAGGAAGGCGTAGTTGAACTGGGTCGAGTTGATCATCTGGAGCGCTGTGTCCGGGTCGACGCTGGGGCTGGTCAGGGTCTGCCCGTATACCTTTGCTGCCGTCTCGACCGTGGCCAGGCCGTTATTGAGCAGGTCGTTGACGCGTCGTGCGGTTTGCTCGGTCGTACCCTCGAGATAGTCGGCGTTTTGCTGCGTGATGCGCTCCGTGTTGACGTTCATGAATATCAGGAGCGCGGCGATTACGATGACGATTGCCGCGCATGCGGCAAGGATTCTGTTGCGCCTGATATTAAGTGACTTGTCGATGCTCTTCATATGCTGTGACCCAGCCTTTCAGGTGGTGGGGTACCATTCCAGATATTATCCTTCATCCAGCCGTCACGGTCGAGAGCTTTTCGTGCAAGCGAGCGCCCTTTTCACTTAAGGGGGGTATGCCCGACGCAGGCATCATTCTGTTTACCCGTATGGGAAGCAATGACTTTACAGAGACTTTACTTTCCCCTTACGCTGCCCGTACATTGCCTCCGTAGACTTCTCCTTACGTCAGATAGTGGAGGAGAGGGACATAGGTGGACGTCAACGAGATCATGAAGGTCGTCTTGGGGCTTGCAGGAGGCCTGGCGATCTTTCTGTACGGCATGAACACGATGAGTGGCAGCTTGCAGGAAGCGGCAGGCGAGAGGATGCGCTCCATCCTTGCCGCCGTGACGAAGAACCCGATCATGGGCGTCCTGGCCGGCGCGCTTGCCACTGCCGTGCTACAGAGCTCAAGCGCTACGACGGTCATGGTCATCGGATTCGTGAGCGCGAGGATCATGAGCCTTCGGCAGGCGATTCCCATCGTCATGGGCGCGAACATCGGGACGACTATCACGGCGCAGATCATCGCGTTCAAGCTCTCGGACTATATCTTGTTGTTCGTCGCGGTGGGCTTCCTCGTCATGACACTTGCCAGAGGCGAGCGCGTGAAGTTGTCGGGGCGGGCAATATTCGGCTTTGGTCTGCTCTTCGTCGGCATAGAGACCATGGGGTCGGTCATGAAGCCCCTAGCCGAGAGCCCCGTCTTCACGGAGATGATTGCCCAGGTTGCGGGTGTGCCCGTTCTCGGAGTCCTCGTAGGCACGGTGATGACGCTTGTCGTGCAGAGCTCGAGCGCGACCATTGCCGTGCTGCAGAACTTCGCCGCTCAGCCGGGTGCCGACGGAGCGAGTGTCCTCGGTCTCGAGGGCGCCATCCCCATCTTGCTTGGAGACAATCTGGGGACGACCGTCACGGCGCTTCTTGCCTCCATTGGCCAATCGCGGGATGCCAAGCGCGTTGCCCTGGCGCATTGCATCTTCAACCTGTCGGGTTGCCTGCTCTTCGTCGGGCTGACCGGGCCCTTTGCGACTGTCGTGGCAGCCATTCCTCCCGCAGGGGAGGGAGTCGAGATCATCGCGCGGCAGATTGCCAACGCGCATACGTGCTTCAACGTAGTGATGACGCTCATCTGGCTTCCGCTCGTCTCGCTCATGATGAAGCTTGTCATGCTGATATTGCCCGAGCGCCCGGTGCGCCCGCATGACATCGTCGCTCCGTCTGGGTCTCTGGGTTCTGGGGAGTGTTCTGCGGCATGAGCATACTGGGGTAGAATTGCCGCGTATATGATGACCCGAAGGGAACATGCATGACGACACGGGAGTCCGCCACACTCGTCTTCTACGTCGAAGACGACGAGAACATTCGTGACCTCACGCTTTACGCGCTTCGCCAGGCCGGCTTCGAGGGAAGGGGCTTTCCCGATGCCGATGCGTTTTTCGCGGCATGCGCTGATGACGTTCCCGCCCTCGTGCTTCTCGACATCATGTTGCCGGGCATCGATGGCCTGGGTATACTCGCCCGGCTGCGTGCCGACACGCGCCTTTGCGACGTCCCCGTGATCATGCTCACGGCCAAGGGCACCGAGTTCGACACGATTAGCGGACTTGATGCCGGGGCCGACGACTACCTCGCGAAACCATTCTCGATGATGGAGCTCATCTCGCGCTCGAACGCACTCTTGCGACGCGTGCGACGTGCGTCCGTTGCCATGCGGGAAGGAAATCTTGTCTACGATTCCATTGTGCTTGACCCCCACGCCAGACGGGTCGAGGTGGGAGGGAACCTGATTGACCTCACGTTCAAGGAATTCGAGCTTCTCAAGGTGCTCATGGAGAACCCGGGTCGCGCGCTTTCGCGCGCGCAGCTCTTCGAGGAGGTATGGGGTTCGGAGTTTGTCGGCGTGACGCGTACGGTGGACGTTCACATGCAGACTCTGCGCCAGAAGCTCGAGCAAGCCGATCCGGGTTCGAGTTCCGTGCTCGAGACCGTTCGCGGTATCGGCTACCGCTTGCGTCTTGAGGACGAAGCATGAACGACGCCGTTTCCGCACGTCACGTGCGCAGTCTCTCGCATAGCATCCTGGTGACGGTACTCGTCTTCACGCTCGTCGCCGTTCTCGCGACGGCTATCGCCTTGGTGACGATTGCGTACTTTTCCGAAGAAGAACGTTCGGAAGACCTGCTCGTCGAACAGGCGCGGTCGTGCGCCCAGGTCCTCGATGGATATCCCGCTGATGCACGTGTTGGCGTGCTCGAGCAACAGTTTGCCGGTCCCGAGCGATTCACGCTCATCGATCCTGTCGGTGACGTCATCTTCGATACCGCCGTCAGGGACGGTGCTCTCGAGAATCACTTCGAACGTCCTGAAATGCTCGCCGCCGAGCATGCAGGCGAGGGGGTTCTGGTGCGCCATTCGGACACCCTGAAGAGGGATACCGTCTACGTTGCCGAGCGTCTCTCCGATGGCTACTTCGTGCGCGTGAGCGAGGAGCGCCTCTCCCTGCCGGCCTTCCTCGCTTCGATGGCTTTGCCCGTCGGGGTGGTGCTTGTCATCGCCGTGATTCTCGTCATCATGCTCTCGCGTTTCCTCACCTCGCGCATCATGCGCCCGCTCGACGAGCTTGACGTGCATGACCCGCTCTCCGGAGATGCCTACGAGGAGATGCGTCCGCTCCTGCTGCGCATCGACGAGCAGAAGGAGCAGCTCAGACGACAGAACGAGGAGCTGAAGGAAGCGGATGGCCTGCGCCGTGAGTTTTCCGCGAACGTTTCGCACGAGATGAAGACGCCGTTGCAAGTTATCTCCGGATCGGCCGAGATGATCGCCAGCGGATTAGTCGATCCCGATGACGTGGGAGAATTCGGACGACGCATCTATCTTGAATCGCAACGCCTACGGGCGCTCATCAACGACGTCCTCACCCTCTCGCGTCTTGACGAGTCGTCGTTTGCAAGTGCCGAGCGTGTCCCCGTCGATATGCTCGAACTCGCGCAACGCACGTGCGAGCGCTTGCGTCCGCTTGCGCACGAGCACGGCATCGACCTCGAGTTTTCCGGTGTCGATTTACGCACCTTGGGCAATGAGGCGCTTCTCGAGCAAGCAGTTTCGAATCTTGTGGAAAACGGTATCCGCTATTCGGACGATGGGGGCACGGTCAACGTACACGTCGAAATTGACGAATCGCCCGAGGAGCCGTGCATTGCCGTGCGTGTGAGCGATGACGGCATTGGCATTTCGGAGCAGGATCGCGAGAAGATCTTCGAGCGGTTCTACCGCACCGAGAAGAGCCGTTCGAAGGAGACGGGGGGCACGGGTCTTGGTCTTGCCATCGTGAAGCATGCCGCCCTCTATCACGGTGGGGACATAGAGGTCGAGAGCGTTTTGGGCGCGGGAAGCACCTTTACCCTGCGCTTGCCCCTGGAGTCCTTGGATCGCTAAGCGCTACGCGCTATGTGCCGCCGCTCTCAGTCCAGCCTGCGCAGCGTGGCGCGTGATTTGCCGGCGCGCTTGGCGACGTAGAGCGCCTCATCGGCAATCTGGTAGAGCTCGTCAAAAGTGACGGGGAAGCGCGTGGTCGCGGCCGCTCCGATGGTGATGGAAGGGTTCAGTTCATCGGGCATGTCAGCCGGACGTTCGCGTTTCGCGTAGAGGCCTGCCGAAAGCTGGCCGAGCACGCGGCTCAGGGCGGGGTCGTTGCCCAGGCCGGCGGCGAAGATGGCGAATTCGTCACCCCCGAGGCGGGCAATGATATCGTCCTTGCGCATGCTGCGTCGGAGGAAACGCGCTATCTCCTTTAGCACGCGGTCGCCTTCGGGGTGACCGAAGCAATCGTTGACCTGCTTGAAGTCGTCCACGTCGATGAGGAAGAGGCAGCAACCGTCCTGGCATTCCTCGCTGACGAGAGCCTGCTCGATGCGAGCCATTGCCGCGTTGCGATTGAATATGCCCGTGAGGCCATCGAGCTCGGCCATCTTGCGCAAGGACGCCTCGCGCATGACCATCGCGTGCGTGTCGAGCAAGCGTCCGACGTGGCGCACGGGCAGACCGGTCTCATCATCGAAGATCACGAAGGACTGGTAGCGGCACCAGATGGGGTTTCCCTCGGCATCGGGCAGTGATGTCTCGATGTCGATGAAGTCGCCCTTCTCGACTATCTCGCGTAGGGAATCGATGTCGTGTATCTCGAGGTCTACGTTGCAATCCTTGTCGCAGCGCTTGCGCAAGATGAGGTCGCTCGAGAGAGGAGGACGTCCGAAGCGCGTCTCGAAATCACCGAAGAGCTCACCAGATTGGTCCTGGCAATCGATATCGAACATGACGTCGCGGGAAAGCATGGTCAGCATGTCGACGCGCTCCTCGGCGCGCTCGAGCTGACGCTGGCTATTCACCTTGTCGGAGATGTCGATGATGGTGACGTAGAACCAGGCGGTGCCGCTATCGTCGACGATGTAATGGCCGCGGTCATCGACCCAAAGCTCCGTGAAGTCGGGACGGTTGAGACGGTAGGTGACGGCGTCTCTGTCGCCTACCTTGATTTGCTCGTCGATTTCGTAGAGAACGCGTTCGCGGTCATCGGGGTGGACCATGCCGGGAAAGGTGTTGCCCGTGATGGCACAGAACTCGTCGTAGGTCTTGCAGCCGAACATGTCCAGGACGTCATGGCTTACGTAATCGATGGTTCCCTCATTGTCTGCGCGATAGCGGAACAAGCCACCCGGAATGCGGTCGAGAAACTCCTGCGAAACCTCGTCCTCGATGACGCATCCGTCATGGGATCCGAGCTTGCCCTCGGTAATGCGATGGAATACGGTCATGGTGGCCTCCGCTTGTGCCATTTATGTCTACGATCACACATACTACTACTTTGATATGCGCAGGACGGGGAACTCGGAACGATTGACTGGAAAATGTCATTGCAAAGCGCAGGGGGATGTGCACGCTCTCGGCTGTCGAGCTGTCCGCATGATTCGAGACGTGTGCTTTCGGTGCATGCCGCATTTCATCTCTGTGGATACATCGGACGAGAGTATAATCACCTTCAAGATCAAGCGGCTTCCAAGCGGGGTCGTTTTCATGAACCAAGTGCATGCGCACTTGCATTCAAGTCAAAAGGAGGATTTGAATGAAAGAAGTCCAGCTTTTCATCAACGGCGAGTTCCTCGACAACGGCGATCGCGAGATGCGCGATAACGTCAATCCGGCAACCGAGGAGGTCATCTCGCGTTTCCCCATGGCCACCGAGGCCGACGTAGAGGCGGCTGTCGATGCCGCCTATGAGGCGCAGAAGTCGTGGGAGAAGGTTCCCGCCATCGAGCGCGCCAATTACCTGATGGAGCTCGTCGAGCTTCTCAAGGAAAACCAGGAGCTCCTGGCCCGCACCACATCCGAGGAAATGGGCAAGCCGCTCGCGCAGGCCATGGACGAGGCCGGCTGGCTGCCCGCTTACGTGCAGTACATGGCCGCCCAGGCACGTCACCTCAAGGGCCAGATCATCCCGTCTGATCGCCCCAACGAGAACATCTTCCTCTACAAGATGCCCATTGGCGTTGCCGGCCAGATCATGCCGTGGAACTTCCCGCTGTTCCTCATCGGCCGCAAGGTCGCCCCGGCGCTCATCGCCGGTTGCACCGTCGTGCTCAAGGCATCATCGGATTGCCCCAACGGCGCGTACGAGTTTGCCAAGATCGTCGAGAAGTCGTCCCTCCCCAAGGGCGTCATCAACGTCATCACCGGATCGGGTGCGCTCACGGGCAACGCGCTTGCCTCCAATCCCAAGATTTCCATCGTCACCATCACCGGTTCGACGGAGGTCGGCAAGAAGATCATGAAGGCCGCAGCCGATAACGTCACCAAGGTCTCGCTCGAGCTGGGCGGCAAGGCGCCGGTCATCGTCATGAACGACTGCAAGCTCGACGAGACGGTCGATTACGTCGTCGCCTCACGCGTCATCAACACCGGCCAGGTGTGCAATGCCGCCGAGCGCGTCTACGTGCAGGAGGGCATCGCCGAGGAGTTCACGAAGAAGGTCATCGAGAAGATGAAGACCCTGACCTACGGACCGGCGCTCGCCGGCACCTTCGACATGGGCTCCATGGTCAACAAGGCCCAGCAGGAGCACGTCGACGAGATGGTGCAGTCCGCCATCGCCGAGGGTGCCACGGTCGCCTGCGGTGGCCACAAGGTCCAGGTCGATGGCAAGGGTTGGTTCTACGAACCCACCGTCATCACTGGTTGCACGCATGACATGCGCATCATGCGCGACGAGATTTTCGGGCCCGTGCTGCCCATCACCACGTTCAAGACGCTCGACGAGGCCATCGAGATGGCAAACGACAGCGTCTACGGCTTGACGAGCTCCATCTACACGACCGACTACGATACGGTCATGCGTGCCATGAACGAGATCAAGTTCGGCGAGACCTACGTCAACCGCGAGCACTTCGAGGCGTTCCAGGGCTTCCACCAGGGCGTGCGCCAGTCGGGCATCGGCGGCGAGGACGGCGAGCTTGGCGTCGAGGAGTACCTCGAGACGCATGTCTGCTACGTCGACTGGGATACCAGCCGCAACAAGGCGTAAGCGTCACGCGACACAAGGCTACGAAAGGGGAGCGTCCTGCGGGGCGCTTCCTTTTTTTTCTCGTTTTCTTCTGTTGACGCAGACACGCATATTGTGCAATATATATATTGCATGTACGATATATATTACATTAACGAAGACAAAGCGAAGGAATCCCATTGGAAGGCGAGAAGAACGAGCGCATGCGGGCGGCACGTACTGACCGCGGCCTTTCGCAACAAGAACTTGCGGATGCGGTCGGCGCAACGCGTCAGACCATCGGGCTGATCGAGGCTGGCCGCTACAACCCGAGCCTCAAGCTCTGCACGGCCATATGCAAAACGCTCGGCAAGACGCTGGATGACCTGTTTTGGAAAGCGGGGGAGTGACAATGTACCTGATTCGCAAGTGGAACGAATACATGGGCCCGAAGGACGAGCGCCTCGAGGCCGAGGAAAACAAGTCGATGAAGGTGGCGTCCTACATCCTGCTCATTGGGTCAGTGGTGAGCCTGTACTATTGGATCATGGTCAACCAAGTTGCCTCGACCACCGATCATCCCGTGCTCACGCCCCTCGGGCAGTCCGTGGTTCCCGTTGACTTTCTGCTGATCGTGACAATTCTGGCCGCAGGTCTTGCCTCCGTGGGCATGCAGATGCGGGGTGGAGCGTTCTCCAGCTATAAGCGTTATGCCGAAGTAGATCACATGCCCTGGGACTATGTCGCCATCTTCGCTTTGTTTTGCGGGGCGGGCCTCGGCGTTTTGACCTGTGGGATGCGCATTCTGGCGGAAATCCAGATTGTCGGTATCGAAAGCGTCGCATGGGGCGGGGATCTTGCCATCGGCGTGGTGTTCTTCGGCATGGGATTCGTGCTCGGGTTTGGTGCCATGGCACTTCTTATCCATGATGCAATCAAGCGCCGCCGCGAGCTCGAACGCGAACTGTGGGAGTAACGCTCGGGGACGGTTTGCAATCGAATGCCGAGCGAGAGACAAATCGTTTGCATGTCCGATTCCAGCCAATTCTTTTGCTTCGTTGTGGCTATTCTGGTCTGGCAAATGAATCCGCAAGGCAAATGTTCGACGAGCGAGGATATAAGGAAAGCGAGGTAACTTGAACTCCATTCTCTCAGATATGGCGACGGGCGAGGACCTGAACGCCTCGGAAAAACGAAGAAGGACGCTTTACAAGGCGTTCGAATCCGGTGACACGCGATTCGACGGACAGGTTTTCGTGGGGGTTTCGTCTACGGGAATCTACTGCCGAACGGTATGCAAGGCGAAGATGCCCAAATACGAGAACTGCCTCTTCTTTCGTACGGCGGCCGAAGCCGAGGCGGCCGGCTTTCGCCCCTGCATGACTTGCCGTCCAGAGCTTGCCCCGGGACTATCGCTCGTGGATGCTGGGTCCAATCTTGCGAGAAGAGCCGCGCAGATGTTGCAGGCAAGATGCGCATCTTCGACGAGTGTCGAGTCAATTGCCGCCAAACTCGGTTATACGGACAGACACCTCAGGCGTGCGTTCGAAGCTGAATATGGGGTGACACCTGCGCAATATCTTAGAACCTGCAGGCTCCTTTTGGCGAAGTCCCTGCTTACCGACACCGACCTTCCTGTTTCGCGTGTGGCAAAGGCATCTGGTTTCGGTAGCGTGCGGCGCTTCAACGATGCATTCAAGGAGCACTACCGGCTCACTCCAAGTGATTTGCGCAAGAGACAGGGTAAGACGGTCATTCGGGTCGGAACGATCGCTTTGCACCTAAGCTATCGGCCGCCATATCGGTTCTCGGAGCTGCTCGCGTTCTTCCGGGACCGCGCGCTCGCGCATGTCGAGCTGGTCGACGACACCTCGTACACGCGCGCGGTCCGGCTCGAGGATCGCGACGGGAACATCACATGTGGGTGGGTGCGCGTCGAGGATGACCCCGCCAACAATCAACTCGTCGTCACGATGTCCGATGAGCTTGTCCCCGTGGTTTCCGAGGTGATCGCTCGCGTGCGGCGCATGTTCGACGTAGACAGCGACCCCGTGGCGATCTCGCGGGCCCTTTCCCCGCTCGAGAAAGCCGTTCCCGACGTGCATATCGACGGAATCCGGGTGCCCGGTTGCTTCGACACGTTCGAGATAGCCTGTCGTGCCGTGATCGGGCAGCAGATCAGCGTGAAGGCGGCCAACAAGCTTGCGGGGCGCATAGCCGAACGCTACGGCGAGAAGGTCGAGACCGGCATCGAGGGACTCGACAGGGCGTGGCCTTCTGCCGCAGCCGTGCGTTCGCTCGCGAACGTCGAGGATGCCTTCGGGGAGCTTGGCCTCATAAAGACGCGCTCGCGTGCCATCGACGCGATCGCGGCGCTCATCGACGAGGGCGCGCTCGACCTAGATACTGGCGCTGTGGCGGAAGTGCAGATGGAAGCTCTCCTGCAAGTACGGGGAATCGGCCCGTGGTCCGCCAACTACATCGCCATGCGCACGTTGAGTTACCCTGACGCGTTTCTCGAAACCGATGCGGGTGTCGCCCATGCGCTGCCCGAACTCACGCCGAAGGAACGGCTCGCGCTGGTCGAGGATTGTCGTCCGTGGCGCAGCTAC
This sequence comes from Coriobacteriia bacterium, assembly GCA_003149935.1. NCBI lineage: Bacteria > Bacillati > Actinomycetota > Coriobacteriia > Coriobacteriia bacterium. Next base: position 154,128 of record QAMH01000006.1, read on the forward strand.
GCGGTGCTGGCGCTCTGGGATTCCCTTTCAGAATAACGGCCAAGGAGGCATGCATGTTCTATTGCAGCGAATACGAATCGCCCGTGGGCACGCTCACGATCGCAAGTGATGGACAGGCCGTCTGCGGCCTGTGGCTCGATGGGCAGAAGTACCATGGCGGCACGATTCCCGAGGAGATGATTCCCAACGACGACGCAGGTGGCTTCGCTCAGCTGCGGGCGTGGCTCGACGCCTACTTCGCGGGTGACCCGCAACCTATTGGCAACGTACCGCTAGCTCCCAGGGGAAGCGAGTTCCAGCAAGCCGTATGGGAAAAGCTTGTCGCGATTCCATACGCTGAGCTCACGACATACGGCGAAATCGCATCCGAGCTCAAGCGCGAGCGGGGAAAGGCATCGGCACTGGCAGTGGGCGGTGCGGTCGGGCACAACCCCATCTCCATCATCATTCCGTGCCATAGGGTCGTTGGCTCGGACGGAAGCCTGACTGGCTACGCGGGTGGCATCGAGCGCAAGCTCTGGCTGCTGGAGCACGAGGGCGTGGACACGAGCAAGCTCTACGTTCCCAAGCGCGGCACGGCACTGTAGCAAGCGACGAGCATGACGTGATGCTCTATCATGATGCGCTGAGCGATCTCGAAGGAAGCGCCTATGCCGGATAACCCCATACACCATGACGATGCACAAGCCGTGAGCGCCGCCGGATTGCCGCTGCAGAAGAACTGGCTCTCCATCATCGCCTTCATCTGGGCCGGCCAGGCCGTCTCCATGATCACGAGCTACGCCGCTGGTTATGCGGTGGTGTGGTACGTGACCGAGTCCACGGGCAGTGCGCTCGTGCTCTCGGTCATGACCATCGCCGTGATGTTGCCCGTCGGCCTCATCTCTCCCTTCGGCGGCATCGTGGCCGACAAGTACAACCGCAAGCTCATCATGATCGTGGCCGATGGCGCCATCGGTGTCGTCTCGCTCGTCGCCGGTTTCCTCATCTTGGCCGGTGACGTCTCCATCGTCTTGCTCATGGTGGTGTGCATCGCGCGTGCCGTGGGCCAGGCGTTTCACAGTCCCGCCATGATGGCGACGATGCCCATGCTCGTGCCCGACAAGCACCTGCTGCGCATCAACACACTCGACCAGCTCCTGGGTTCCGTGGCGGCGATCGGGGCACCTGCCTTCGGCATCTTCCTCTACACGACGCTCGGGTTCTCCTCGGTCATGTTCCTCGACTTCGCGGGTGCGTGCGTGGCGATCCTCGGCCTGGCGCTCGCGAAGGTTCCCACGGTGGTTGATCCGACTGCCTCGGAGCAGCACGTACTGGCAAACCTGCGCGACGGCTGGCGTGCCGTCGCGAAGACGCGCGGCATCGTGCTCCTCTGGGTCATGGTGACCGTTGGCATGATGATCTTCAGCCCGCTCTCGGCCGTGTTCCCGCTCATGACCTTCGACCACTTCGGCGGCGACGGCTACATGGCCTCCATCGTCGAGGCCGCCTTCGGTGTCGGGATGCTCGTCGGCTCGGGCGTTCTCATCGCATGGGGCGGCGGCAAGCGCCTCGCGCTGCTCATCGCGGTGGCTGCCGTCATAGTGGGCGCGACGACCGCGGCCTGCGGGCTCTTGCCTCCCGATGCCTTCGTGGCGTTCGTCGTGCTCGTCGCCGTGATGGCCGTGGCATGCTCGTGGTTCAACGGGCCGACCATGACGCTCACGCAGCGGCATGTGCCCGACGAGAAGATGGGTCGCGCGATGGGACTGCTGAGCGCCGTCATGGGGCTCGCATCGCCCGTGGGCGTTGCCATCGGTGGTGTGCTGGCAGAGCTCATCGGCATCGCGCCGTTCTTCCTCGTGGATGGCCTGGCATGCCTGGCGCTGGGGCTCGTCGCCTATGTGCCGCGCTCGATCCGTGCGCTGGACAGCAAGCAGCCACCTTCGCCGTGAGCGCATGTGTACACTCCCAGTTCAAGGACCCTGTCAAAGACTTTTGACAGGGCTTTTCCGTCGAGGTGCGCGTGTCTGGTCGCATCCCGGTGCTAGGATTCCCTCGCTTCGCACAACCGAGAGAAAGAAGGTACCATGGTTTCCGAACACGCGATGCTCGTGCTCATCTTGCTGCTGGCGATAGCAGTAGTCCTCTTGGCCGTCGCCCTGACGCTCTATGCGGGCAAGTTGGAGGCACGGCTGAAGGGCATCACCGAGCGCATCGATGCACACGACATGGGGTCGGGTACGGCTGACCCTGTAGAATAAGACCATCGTATGGAATTGGCGAACCAGATACGCAAGCATCGCATCGAGCATGGGCTTTCCCAGGATGACCTGGCGGCGGCGATATTCGTCTCGCGCCAGACCGTCTCGAACTGGGAGACGGACAAGACCTATCCCGACGTGCAGAGCCTGTTGCTGCTGAGCCAACTGTTCGGCGTGTCCGTCGATGAGCTCATCCAGGGCGACGTGGCGGTCATGCGACGCACCATGGAAGAGGATTCGAAGAAGATGCACTGGCTCACGATCGCCATGGTGGTGCTCGTGCTCCTTGCGATGGTGTTCTTCGCGGCGCTGGCGGCAGCGTGGCAGGAGCCTACGTCCTTCGGGAAGCTGACCAAGGGCGACCTGGCCGGCTTCGCTGTGTTCGTGCCGCTCTATGCGCTGGGCATGGCAGCCGCGGTGGGAGTCGAGCGCATCAAGCGGCGACATGACCTGGTCACCTATCGAGAGATCATGGCGTTCATGAATGGCGAGCCCTTAGGTACCGAACGCAAGGGACATGCTTTCGCGCGCAGCCATCCCATTGCCACCGTCCTCATAAAGTTCATGTTCGGTGCCGCCATCGGCGCGGTGCTGGGCATCGCGGCTTTCAAGCTGCTCGGGTAGATCTTCGCTACTCCCACTCAATAGTTAAAAACTATCTCCAGTTTGTTCCAGTTTGCCGCAGTTTGTTCCAGTACGTCCCATTTGCATCCAGTCTCAAAAATTGCCGCGAATCCATGGGGTCAAATCTGGGTCACGGCTTTTCGGGTCATTCGAGTCGTTTTCGTGGGTCACGGTGGGTCACGGCAAACTGCGAGAAGTAGCTAATGATCGCATGGACATTATATTTCAAGGGAGGGTAGGATAGAGGAAACTCCGCAAAGCCCTCCCTTAGCAAGTTAGAACAGAGACCTTAGATTTTCCTTCGCTCATCCTAGAGAAAGCTTATGTTGTTTGGTTTGGTTGCGGTAGTTGCAAAGGCAGTCATAGCAATACGTGTCTCCATCGAACGTGCAGGTCGAAACGATTCCGCTTTCGGTAAGCGGCTCGGGTATCGCGAGCGCGAGGTGGAGAAGCGCGAGGCGGTCGCGGTCGCTGAGCCTGCGACTCCCGTGACAGCGACTGCCCCCGCGACAGCCACTGCGGCACCTGCAGGCGCGGCGAGTGCGGTCGCAAGCGGCGCGGCCATTCGCATCTCCAACAGGAAGAAATAACGAAAGCGATTCCCAAAAAAGAGGGGGCAGAACGTCCAGTGAGCTGCACCCCAATACTTGGACGGCTCAAATAAAGACTACGCCACCAGGGACTGGCTCCGGAACTCCTCCAGGGTCAGTCCCTTCAGTTTAACCCGGCGCCTCCTCGTGTTCCAATGGATGATATAGGCGTCGAGGTCCGCCTTGAAGGACTCGAAGTCGGGCCACGTCCTTCCCCGGAAGAGCTCGTCTTTGATGTGACCGAACACCTGCTCAGTCGCGCCGTTGTCGAAAACCCCGCAAGCGGCGCAAAACCCGCAAAACCAAAGGCAGGCAACGCTCATCGACGCTATTGTTGCTGTTCAACCATTATTTCAAGCGTATGCAGGTATTCCGAATCATCATCTGAAACGTATTCGCTCACGTGCCAAAACTCCAATAATTTGCCGCGAGGGGCAAGCGAGTGACTTTGCATGAAAGCACTCATTTCTTCAAAAGCAGCTGGTGTCAGTTGAGCCGGGCCTCTCACCGTGCGACAAAGATACGTGCCCTCGGGAAGAACAAGGGCATCATGATACTCAGCCTTCTCAATAGCCAACAGTGCTTTTTCGGGAACAAAGCAATCGTCATACCGTAGGCGAGTATAGTCCATGACGAAACACGGGATGCTATGAAGCGAGTCTATATTTATTCCCAGTTCGTGAGCTTTCTTGATTGCGTAGTACGGCAGTGGATCGGCGTCTATGTCCGAATCCTCGCTGATAACGATGTAATGGCGAGCGCCCCTATGTCTCAGCCTCGGCTCGCTGTCGCTACTCGCAAGGACGGCATCGGTCGTACTTCTCAGGCACTGCTCGATTTTTCGACGTCTTAACAAAAGTTTACTTATTGTTTCATCGATTCGATCCATCTCCTTGTTAAAGAGTTCGATGGTCTTTTCGAGGCCGTGCGACGAAAGATAGTCGCGTATGTCGCTCAAGGTGAAATTCATTTCGAGCATCGACATAACGATATTGAGGCGAGCGAACTCAACTTCGCCATATACGCGATAGGAGTTCCGCTCCCTCCTGGGCGTTATCAGTCCAACGCTCTCGTAATACCTTAGCGTGTCGGAACTAACGCCGTAGAGTTGGGCGGTCTGCTTAATATTCAGTGGCAACTTCTCGTTCATCGCCGACCCCGTCGCTCGAAGGATTCGCTACCCGCAACACTATAAACCTTAGACCGACTCCAAAGCCAATTCAAGCTATTTGATGCCATTTGAAGGAATTGGGCCTCATAAAATGACTCGTTTTCACATTATTAATCGCTTGACATTGGAATCCCTCAAGACTTTACCATTCCCTGTGGCGAGCCAAAGAAAACATTGTGCGCATTCATGATTCGAAAGGAATGGAAGTAATTATGCAGGCAGAAACCAGAACGGGAGTGATGCAGAGCGTCACCCTCGAAAGCGGAGTCGAAGCCTTCTTGGGAATCCCCTATGCAAAGCAACCTACTGGCGAGCTACGCTGGAAAGCTCCTGTCAGGTTGGAGGACTCGGACGAGCATCGGATTTGCGACTCGTTCGGTCACTCGGCATGCCAGTTCAAAGACGAGGTTGAACCAGCCTCCCTGCACGAGCAGGGCGAAGATTGCCTCTCCCTCAATATTTGGGTCAATGGGGCTGGGAAAACCAACCTCCCCGTCATGGTTTACATTCACGGAGGTGCCTACTTTTCCGGCGGATCCGCCGATCCCCTTTACAACGGCGAGCATTTCGCCCAAAGCAAAGACGTGGTGATCGTCTCCATCAACTACCGTCTTAACGTGTTCGCCTCGATTGCACTCGACTGCCTACCCGGTGGCGAAGAGTATAAGGAGTCCGGCTACCTCGCGATTCTCGACCAAATCAAGGCTCTCGAGTGGATTAAGGAGAACATCGCCGCCTTCGGAGGAAATCCGGACTGCATCACGCTGTTCGGCGAATCGGCAGGATCGTCTAGTCAAGCCCTTCTCGCTATCCTTCCCCAGGCGAACACGCTCTTCCAGCGCGCCATCCTTGAATCCGGCCCCATACAGCTTTACAAAACCAAGGAACGCGGCGAAGCGTTCACGAAGGAATTCGCCGAGATCATGAAATGCGAAACCGCGCAACAGCTTTTGGCGAAAACTTCCGACGAGCTCCTTGCTGGAATGCAGGTTTGGTGCGATAGGCACACCTACGAGGTATCCCTCATCTTCTCGCCAACCTGCGATGGGTCGTTCCTTCCCCTCAAGCCGATGAAGGTCTGGAAGGAAGGCGCCGCGAAAAACATCGATATCATGATCGGTTGTACAGAAGACGAGTTCACTTACTTCAAATTCTATTTCGAGGATTTGCCGAGCTTCTGGCATGGCCAATTCCCCATTCATTTCGACGATCAAATCGACACAATCGATTGGGAGGAGAAGTATCGCGAAGCTTACCCCGAAAGAGATTTCGGGGAATACTACACCGACTTCATGAATGTCACGGGCTTCTTCGTCGGCGCAGACCTTATGGCCGAAGAGCAGTCCGAATACAAACCCGTGTACAACTACCTATTCCGCTACAAGTCGCGTATCGAGGGAATGGGGGCATGCCACGCCATCGAGGTTCCCTTCGTCATGAAGAATCTCAACACCCCGAACGGCCTCATGTTCACCGGTCCGAACCCCCCGGCGCATCTCGCCGAGCAGATGAATACGTGCTGGTATAACTTCGCCAAAACCGGCAAGCCTTCTGTCGAGGGAGTGGAGGAATGGCCTGTCTACACCGCAGAAGATCGCGCTCATATGGTCATCGACGAGAATGGGTGGATTGTCAAACATGACATGCGCGCGAAAGACGACGCCGTGTTCCGCCCCATGTATAGCGTTCTGCTGAACGACTAGTGATTCGAGAGAAAAAGGAAAACACCATGGATAAGGAAATGAAACTATCGGGTTATCGATGGGTTGTGCTGCTCACCGTATGCCTTATTTGCTTCATGGCAAACTTCATGCAATACCAGGTTTCAGCATGGGGCGTCGTCGTTATGGACACCCTTGGCATCGATGTCGCGGGGCTTACGAATCTTATGCTGATGCCCATGCTAACCGCAGTGTTTCTGAGCATACCCGCAGGTTCGCTTGCCGACCGTTACGGCGTAAAGATTGTGGTCTCCGTCGGACTTATTTTGTCTGTCATCGGCGGTTTCATTCGCTTCTTCATGATTGCGAACTTCGCCGCCCAGTTGGTTGCCATGTTCTTGATTGGTTGCGGAATCGCTTGCCTCAACGCCAACCTCGCGAAGGTACTGGGAACCTGGTTCAAGCAGCAGACCTCTCTCGCAATGGGCTTCTTTTATGCAGCATCGTGCGTCGCCATCGTCGTCGCCCAGGCATTCAGCACGATGTTCCCGACTCTCGGGATCTCGTACCTAGTTGCAGCGGTTGCCCTTGCCGTCACCGCGCTCTTGTGGATTCTCTTTATGAGCAATGTCCCCAAAGGCGAAAGCCTTCCTGAGCCCGAGCCCGTCATCAAGTACCTCAAGATTGCAATCAAATCGCGCAACGTTTGGTTTATCGCGCTCGCCTATGGCCTGACCCTCGCTTCTACCACCGCTTACTGCTCAATCCTCCCCTCCGCGCTTGAGCTCGCACGCGGCGTCGAAACCTCGGTCGCTGGATCGATGGCGGCAATCATCACCGTTGGCAGCTTCTTCGCCTGCTTCGCCGGCCCCGCCGTCGTACTGAAGCTAGGCAAGAACAAGCCCTTCCTCATCCTCACCACCATCGTCGCTGCAGCGGTCATGATTGTGAACTGGTTCCTTCCCCTGGGAGCCATCATGTGGGTCGTACTCGTCGTCAACGGCTTCATGACCGCCCTCTCCGGCCCTATCATCCAAGCGATGACCCCCGATTTGCCGGAAATCGGTGTGAAGTATGCCGGTTCAGCTGGCGGCATCATCGGCACCGTCGGCCTTTTGTGCTCGTATTTCATTCCCGTTATCGTCTCGACGATCACTGGTGACAATTGGACGATGAACCTTTGTGTCGAGTCTGTCCTGTTCCTCCTGAGCGTAGTGCCAATCGCCCTGTTGCCCGAAACCGGAATCAAAGCTAAGCTGCAGCAAAGCAAACAATCCGAATAATTTCCCCTGCCGAACCCGCCTCGGCAGACTGCAACCAATCGGAAGGCCCCCTCCTCCCGCATCGCCTTCCGACAATTTATCTTCCTTCGCTGCCCATCGCCATATCCCCACATCAGTGAGCATGGGCAGTGAAGGAAATCGAACGAGAGGACGTCGACATGCCATTGCGGCGTTTTGCAATTCTGCTTTCGGTATGCTGCCTCGCTTTTACGGGCAACTTCATCCAATATCAGGCATCCGCCCTGGCCCTCGATATCATGCCGATGCTGGAAATCAACTCCGTTGGTTTTTCCACCATGTTTCTCGTTCCCATGCTTGCGGCAGTCTTTTTCGGAATCCCCTTTGGACTCGCCGGAGATAAATTCGGTCCCAAACGAGTTGTCGCAACGTGTTTTGCGATTGCTTGCATAGGGGGGTTGCTCAGGATAATCACCCTTTACAGTTACCCCCTTCAATTGGCTTCGCTCTTCCTTATAGGCATCGGAATGGCGGCATTATCGACAAACGTCGTTAAGACCATCGCCCTTTGGTTTGGAAGCAAGACAGACACAGCTGTTGGCGTCTACTATGCAGTATCCTGTCTGGGAATCGTCGCCTCACAAGCAGTGGGGGAACTGTACGACTCGGTCCGCCAAGCATACGTCATCGCAGAAATCGCCCTCGTAGCCGTGACGGCACTTTGGGTTATCGTCGATAAGAACCTTCCAAACGGCGTGAATCCCCCGAGCGAAAAGCCAGCGCTCAACACGTTTCTCGTGGCAGCAAAAAACACCAATGTCTGGCTTATTGCTCTCGCTGTCGGATTCACCCTCTCATCCAGCACAGCTTTCGCTGGACTGCTTCCCCAAGCGCTTGAATCAGGCAAAGGAATGAGCGGATTCGCTGCAGGGAACATGGCAGCCTCGGTAACCATTGCAAGCATTTTCGGATGTATCGCGGGACCTGCACTGTGCGCACATCTTAAAAGCTTTAAGCCCTATCTGATGATTATTAATATTGTCGCAAGCGCAGCAATGCTCTCCGTTTGGTATGTCGAAGGCAATGCTTCCCTACACTTCACTCTGGCAGCAAGTGGCTTTCTTTCAGCCATGACAGGGCCAATCCTTCAAGCTATGCCCGTCATGATGAGGGGAATCGGAAGTCGTTTCGCAGGAAGCGCCAGCGGCATCATCGGCACCGTCAGCCTTGCGATGTCGTTCCTGCTGCCGATATTGATCTCCGCATTATCTAACGAGAATTACGAAATCGATCTCATCATGCAGGCCGCCTGCTTCGCTACCAGCATCCTCCCTATTGCGATGCTCTCGAAGATCGAGAAGGAGCAGCCTGCATAGCCTGTCTTTCAGATCTCCAGGAACCGTGTATACCACCGCGCGACTTGAGGCTGCCGAGGCCGTCCGCAAATAGCACGCCTATACGAAGCGAATTGGCTCATGGCTACGACACGCAGCAGGCTTTATGGGCAGTATCCCAGAGCTAGCGCCTCAAGGGCCATCGCCTAAACCGTCGCCACCCTTCTTCTTGAAAATCGAGGGTCGCGCCCAGCAAGCCCCGAAGACCCGCGCACCCCATACGCTACAGCATCCCGAGCAGCTCCTCGTCGGTCGGGTTGTCGAGCGCGTCAATCAAATCGCGCACCTCCGCAAGCTGGCCTTCCAGCTCGTCGAGCCGCGCCTGGATCCGCTCCTTCTCCGCACGCGCGAACATGCCCAGGCCAGCGAGCTGTTTGCGCAGCTCGTCCTCTTCGGCGCACAGGCGCTTGCCATCTGCCATGAGCTCCGCCCGATCAGCCTCGTGCGCCTCCTGAAACGCCGCCGAAAGCCGCGTACGCTCGGTCTTTAACACGACGCCCGCTCTGGCTGCCACTTCCTGCGTGAACGACTCGGGAAAACGCTGCACAATGCTCTCGGGAATTGAGGCCGCATCGAGGCTGGTGCATCCGCGAAACGCCCGCGGCTCGATTTCCTCCACGCTCTCGGGTATCACGACCTCGCGAAGGGCATGGCATCCCGAAAAGGCCTCTTCCCCTATCACCTTCAACGTGCCGGGCAGTTCGATCCGCTCAAGTTCGGTGCAGCTTGCGAACGCACGTCGGCCGATTGTCTTCAGGGCACCAAACTGCACGTCAACAAGCGAGGTGCAACGTTGAAAAGCATAGCGGTTGATCTCGGTCACCCCAGGCGCCACGATGCGGGAAAGCGAGGTTGCTCCCTGGAACGTGGCGTCGTCGATGCAGCCGAGCGTTTCAGCGAACGTTATCTCGCGCATGCTCGGAATATCCGCTGTCTCCCTTTGCAAGTACGAGTACGGGGAGCGCACTCCGAAGGACCCCATGATCGCCGAGATCGCCCGCTGCCTCGAAGTGAACCCCTCCTCTCTCAAATCCGACTGGGGAAGCGACGCGAACGATGCGATACACATGCTGTTCGAGCTGGAGGAGGCGTTCTGCCTCGAGCCTACCAAGGTTGGGGAAACCATCGTGCTGGCCCTTCCAGAAGACTTGGGCAGCGAGGACCAGGAGGCTCTGGCAAAGGCGCTTCGCCATTGGTATAGGAACAACAGAGACCTGAAGGACGATGAGCTGACGAGAGACGAGTATGTTGCCTGGAAGGACTCCTTCAAGGCCTAGATTCCCTAAATAGAACCGCAAACGGCCTCGTCAGAGGCTGTATTATGCCGTGACCCGTTTGTGACCCAAACCGCAAAATTCTCTTTTAGGATTGTTGATACGTTGCCGTATCAGTTTTGTGGTTGCAGGTGGCTAGCGGGTCTGCATCACCTTAGGTGGCGTATTACAGCAGGTAGTGATACGGACTCGTATCAACCGTTACTCTTGGTGATTTATTCCGATTCCGTAAAAGTCGCAGGTAGATATTGGTAATTCCACCTGTTAGCCACTTGCGAAGTGGCCTCATTATGACCTAGTTGTCTTAGGTCACGCTGCTACGAGTTTGTATATGAGCTTACGCGATTAGATATAGAAACACCCCTTGAGCAGGTAATTCTCAAGGGGTGCACTAGGTCACATATTGATACGTTATTGTATCAAATACTACTCCCACTCGACGGTGCCGACGGGCTTGGGCGTGAGGTCGTAGCATACGCGGCATACGCCGGGCACCTCGTGGGTGATGCGGTCGGTCATGCGCTTGAGCAGCGCCCAGTCGAGCTCGGGCACCTCGGCGGTCATGACGTCGACGGTGTTGATGGCGCGGATGATGACGGGCCAGTCGTAGGCGCGCACGCCGTCGCGCACACCGGTGGCGCGCATGTCGGGCACCACGGCGAAGTACTGCCAGACGTCGAGGCCGGCGTTCTCGATCTCCTCGCGCACGATGGCATCGGCCTCGCGCAGCGCCTCGAGGCGGTCGCGCGTGATGGCGCCGAGGCAGCGCACGCCCAGGCCAGGGCCGGGGAAGGGCTGGCGCTCGACCATGTTCTCGGGCAGGCCGAGCTCACGGCCGACGACGCGCACCTCGTCCTTGAAGAGCAGCTTGACGGGCTCGACGAGCTCGAATTGCAGGTCCTCGGGAAGGCCGCCCACGTTGTGGTGCGCCTTCACGCCGTCTTGCGACTCGAGGATGTCAGGGTAGATGGTGCCCTGCGCGAGGAAGTCGACCTCGTCGCCGACCTTGCGGGCCTCCTCCTCGAAGACGCGGATGAACTCGCCGCCGATGATCTTGCGCTTGGCCTCGGGCTCGTCGACGCCGGCGAGCAGGTCGAGGAAGCGGTCCATCGCGTCAACGTAGACGAGGTTGGCATCCATCTGGTTCTTGAACACGTCGATGACCTGCTCGGACTCGCCCTTGCGCATGAGGCCGTGGTTGACGTGCACGCACACGAGGTTCTTGCCGATGGCCTTGATGAGCAGCGCGGCCACCACCGAGCTATCGACGCCGCCGGAAAGCGCGAGGAGCACCTTGCCGTCGCCCACCTGCTCGCGGATTGCCGCGACCTGCTCGTCGATGAATGCCTGGGCGAGCTCGGGGGTCGTGATACGTACCATGTCGTCGGGTCGCTTGTTGGGGTCCATGCGCTTCCTCCTCGAAGGCGTCGTGATTAAGTCGTCGCGGGTGATTCTAGCGCATTGTCCGCCGCGCATTTCGCGTGACAGGCGATGGATGACCGACTGGGGGAGTAGCATCGACGTAGGGCGATTTGCAGCGGCGTCACATTCCATCTCCGCATCCTAGAACATACAATAGGTGGGATGGCGCAGCGTCGAGGGCTTGACGCAGCGCATCTTGGACATCCGAAAGGGGAGATGCGTCGATGTACCACGGTGAGCTCACCATATACCTTTCCGGTCTCGATGATGCGAGCGAGCAGACGCTGCGGGACATTCCCGCAATCGCTCCCTTCACGCATCGTTTCGTCTCGACGCCATCCTTCGACTCGAACGTGGCGGCCGATGCCGACCTGACGATCGTGGCACTGGGTGCCGATGCGGACACCTGGGTCCTGCAGGACTTCCTGGAAGACAAGGACGAAGGCTGCGATGTCATCGCGCTTGCACTCACCGGGCGCACGGCCGAGACGGTGGGCTTGCTTCCCTGCCTATCCGACGTCTGGCCCGAGGATATGTCCGCCGAAGAGCTTGCCTGGCGTTTTGACCGCTGGCAGCAGCAGCGAAAGGAACAGGCTGACGCGCAGGAGACCGCGCAATTCCTCGAGGTCACCATCAACTCGATTCCCTGCCTCGTCTGGTACAAGACCGCCGATGGCATTCACGAGAAGGTCAACGATAGCTTCTGCGAAACGGTCGGCAAGGAGAAGGATGACGTGCAGGGGCGCGGACATGCCTACATCTGGGATGTCGAGACAGATGATCCCGCCTGCATCGAGTCGGAGGCTCAGGTCATGGCTACGCGCAAGACCTGCGTTTCCGAAGAGGTGGTTCAGAGCGGCAGTGGCACGAAGCTCCTGACAACCTATAAGTCGCCGCTCTACGACCTCGACGGTAGCGTTATGGGCACTGTGGGCGTTGCGATTGACGTGACGCAAGAGCGTGCCTACGAGCGCGACCTACTCCAGAAGAACCAGACGCTCGAGAACATGTTCACTGCCATGGATTGCGGCGTTCTCACGCACACGCTTGACGGTACGCGCGTCATTGGCGTGAATCAGGCGGCGCTCGACATCCTCGGGTACGAATCCGAGGAAGACCTGCTCGCGCACGGATTCGACATGGTGGCCGATTCGGTCGTCGACTCCGACAAGGAGATGCTACGCGAGAAGCTCGCCACGCTCGAGCATGCGGGTGATAGCGTGAGCTTCGAATACAGCGTGCATCACGAGGACGGCAAGATCTTGCACGTGCTCGGGAGCGCCAAGCTGATAGAACAAGATGGCGAGCTCTTGTATCAGCGCTTCTTGCTGGACTATTCCGACCAGAAGCACGAGGAGGAACGTCGCGAGCGGCGTCAGCAGTCCTTCATACGCGCCCTGGGCGTAAACTACCTGGTCGTGTGTTCGTTCGACTTGAACACTGGCAGGGGAGAGCTACTGCGCATCTCGGACGACGCAGACGAAGAGCTGAAGGGCATTTTTGACGGGCCTCTGACCTACGAGAAGTCCCTCTACGACTACGTGAACATCCGAACACTGCCTGACGATCGCTCCATGCTAAGCGATATGCTCGCGCGCGATCGTGTGCGCGAGGAGCTCGAGGAGCGCAAGCGCATCAACGTCATGTACCGCTCGCTTGTCGATGGCGTGATGGGATACCGTCAGGTGACGCTCGTACGCGCCGGATCGTGGACGGACGATTCCGACGATGACCGCTTGGTGGTCATGGGCTTGCGCAACGTCGATCGCGAGACGCGCGAGGAGATCGAGCGCAAGGAACAGCTCGAGGAAGCACTGCAGCGCGCCAATCGCGCAAACGAGGCAAAGAGCCTGTTCCTCTCCAACATGAGCCATGACATCCGTACGCCCATGAACGCCATCATCGGCTTCACGACGCTGGCGACCAATCACATCGACGATGTCGAACGCGTCGAGGACTACCTGGACAAGATCCAGGCTTCCAGCACCCATTTGCTCGATCTCATCAACGACATCCTGGATATGAGCCGTATCGAATCGGGAAAGGCTTCGGTCGAGGAAAAGCCGTGCGATCTCATAGAGGTAACGGAGCACCTCGGCTCCATCGTCCAGTCCGAGGTCAGCGAGAAGGGTTTGCACTACGATGTCGACCTCTCCGGATTGCATCATCCGATTGTCATGTGCGACGAGCTCAAGCTGAAGCAGGTGCTGCTCAACATACTCGGCAACGCCGTCAAGTTCACGCCTTCCGGCGGTTCGGTCTCGTTCTCGATATCCGAAGCCGCTTCGGATGTCGACGGAAAGTCGAATTACACGATGACGATTGCCGATAGCGGCATCGGAATGGACGAGGCCTTTATCAAACACATCTTCGACCCGTTCGAGCGCGAGCGGACCTCGACTCTTTCTGGCACGCAGGGTACCGGCCTGGGCATGTCCATCGCCAAGCGCCTCGTGGACATGATGGGTGGAGATATCGGCGTGACCAGTGTCAAGGGCGAGGGCAGCACCTTCAGCGTGATGCTGCCCCTCGAGGTGCTGGATAAGGATGCTATTGCGGTTCAGGAGGGATGCGTGCGTCAGGAGCTTTCTGAACAGCTGCACGGCCTGCGCATTCTGCTCGTGGATGACAACCTTCTCAATCGCGAAATCGCCACCACCTTGTTGGAGGATGCGGGTTTCGTGGTCGAGCAGGCGGTTGATGGAAAAGATGCGATTGATCGTCTATCCAATGCCGAACCCGGCTATTACCAGTTAGTGCTCATGGATATACAGATGCCGGTCATGAACGGGTATGAGGCTGCGGCCATCGTGCGCTCCATGGACGATCCGGTTATCTCGCACATTCCCATCTTGGCCGTGACCGCCGATGCATTCGAAGAGGATCGCCAAAAGGCGCTTGATTGCGGCATGGACGGGCACATCGCCAAGCCAATCGAGATTGACGGTTTGCTGGCCGCGTTGGAGGGTGTCCTGCTTCCTGCATAGCGCGTGGTGACAGCCTTCTCTACAACGCGTCTTCGAGCGATCGTGGTCTTTGGCATTCCCCGTGCATCGCGATATAATCGACGTGTTTTTTCATTGCGATGAGGGAGACCAACATGGCCAAGAAACTAGTTGCCGTTTTCGTGACGCTTGCCTGCGCGTGCACGCTGTGCCTCGCGCTTGTCGGTTGCGGCGGTGGAGACTCCAAGGCGAACTTTGTCGGCGCCTGGGAGCTTGAGACAATCGAGGATGCGGATCTGGGTACGGTGGACGCGACCATCCTCAAGCAGATGAACATGCCCATTAACATGACGCTCAACGAGGATGGCTCGGCAGACTTCATCATGTTCGGCCAGAGCATAGATGCCACGTGGAAGGCCGACAGCGCCACGCAGATGACGCTTACGCTCGCCGGTGAGGGCGATGCCATTTTCACGCTGGCAGAAGGCAAACTCACGAGCGACGACGGCGAGACGACGATGATTTTCACACGGGGTGACCAGGCATCATAGCCAGCCCGTGCAGTCATTTCATTGCGAAGAAAGGCCCGCTTGCACATGCATGCGGGCCTTCATGTACGAGAAGGAGGGCAATCGTATGAGCGATACTGTTCAGGGTTCGGCAGTTGGTACACAGGTCGAGACCATCGCGACGGTGTGCGGTGGCTGTCACAACACCTGCCCGATGTTCGTTGACGTGCGCGACAACCATGTCGTGTTCGCGCATGGCGTTCCCGGCAACAAGCGCACGAATGGCGCCCTTTGCTCCAAGGGGCTTGCCGCGCCGCAGATCGCGCATGATCCGCGCAGGGTCATATACCCCATGCGTCGCGTGGGTGAGCGTTGCAGTGGCGAGTTCGAACGGATTAGCTGGGACGAGGCGCTTCGCGAGCTGGCCATGCACATCAACGAGGCCGTTGCGCAGTACGGGCCCACCTCCGTCTCCATCTGCCGCGGTCAGGCATGCGGTTGGGGTTTTACCTACGACATGACGCAGCGCTTTGCGCACTGCGTGGGCACCGAGGTGGGGATGGGCGCTTCGGAGTGCTTCGTGCCACGTGCGATTGCCGAGGGGATGACCTACGGCGGCATGCCGTCTTTCGTCGATTATCCCAACGTCGACCTTATGATCTTCTGGGGCAAGCAACCGGCGTTTTCATGCGCACCCGCCATCAAGAAGATCTACGATGCGCAGGAACGCGGAGCCAGGCTCGTCGTTATCGACCCGCTGCATTTCCACCTTGGCGCGCATGCCGACACCTTCATCCAGGTCGAACCCGGCACCGACCTCGCCATGATGCTTGCCATGATTCATGTCATCGTCAACGAAGGCCTCTGGGATCGCGACTTCGTCGACGAGTACACCAACGACCCGGGTCTTGCCAAGCTTACGGCGCACATCAATGGCGACAACAAGCTCGGCATCGCGTATACGCCGCAGTGGGCGGCCGGGATTTGCGGCGCTCCGGCCGATGCCATCACGGCGCTGGCCCGCGAGTACGCGACTACGCCACGGGCCTCCATCACTTCCGGGCATGGTCTCGAGGGACGTGTAAACGTCACGCAGACCACGCGTGCGCTCTGCATCCTGCGCACCATCACGGGCCATCTTGACCGCGAAGGCTGCGATCTCTTCACGCAAAAGAGCCCAGCGCGCAATCCGGAGTTCACGCTCATCGATCATGTGCTACCCGATTTCGAGCCTGCCGGTCCCACGATGATGTTCCACGTTCCGCCCTACAACCCGGAAGATTCCCGCTTTCCCCTGCTCTTCAATGGCCAGGGGCTGCTGCCCACGCCTGACGTTCTGCGTACCATGGCCGAAGGCAAGATCAAGGTCGCCATCTTCCAGGGGGCCAATCCGGTCGTCACGCAACCACAGCCCGATGTCACCATGGCCGCGCTTGCCAAGGTCGACTACATCGCGACCATCGATCCGTATTTGAGTGAGACCGCCCAGTGCGGCGACCTCGTCTTGCCGGCGGCAACCTACCTCGAGCGCACCGAACCCGAGTGGTTCAAGTCCGATTCGTGGTTCCCGGAGATCACCCTGCGCCAGAAGGCCGTGCAAGTGGGGGAGGCCAAGCCGGACACGCAGATCATGATCGAACTCGGGCGCGCTTGCGGCTTCGTCGAGGAGTTCCCCAGCGAAGACATCACCTGGTACATCGACGAGTGCCTCAAGCCCTCGGGCATTACCTACGAGCAGCTGCTCGCTCATCCGCATGGACTCGAGTACGGCAACATCGAGTACGAGAAGTTCGCGAAAGTGGGCTTCCGTGCACCAGGAGGCAAGGTCAACATCGTCTCCGAGGTGCTGCTCGAGAATGGTTTCGATGGGCTTCCCAACTGGGAGGACAGCTCCGAATCTCCCCGCAGCAAGCCCGAACTTGCCGAGAAGTACCCCTATGTCGTGTTCACGGGCCGTTCCGGCCCCATGTACGTGCACGAGCAACGCCGCACGATTCCGTGGCTGCGCGAGATGCAGCCCGAGGCGCGCGCGATGGTCAACAGCGACCGTGCCGCGGCGCTGGGCATCGAGGACGGAGATTGGCTCAGGGTGAGTTCACCGCGCGGGTCGATCACGATCAAGGCCGAGGTCACGCCCATACTCAAGGAGGATTGGATTTATGTCCCCGGTGGTTGGGTTGATGCCAATTACAACTATCTCGGCATCGATGACGACCTTGACCCGATTTCAAGCCAAGCGAACTACACCATGTGCCTCGGCACTATCGAGAAGCTCTAGGGAGGCGGCCATGTTCTACGAACTTCATTTTGACGTCAATCGCTGCGCACAGTGCTTCGCCTGCGAGGTCGCCTGCAAATCAGCCCATGACCTGCGCCCGCACGCTCAGGATAAGCCGGGTAGCACCGGTCCGCGCTATCGCGAGGTCATGACCACCTACGAGCGTGACGCCAGCTGTCCCATCCAGTATGTCTCGATGGCCTGCATGCACTGCGCAGAGGCGGCATGCATGGCCGTCTGCCCCGCCAAGGCCATATACCGCGACCCCGAGTTCGGTGCCGTGCTCGTGGATTCGAACAAGTGCCTCGGCTGCCATTATTGCTCGTGGGCCTGCGAGTTCGGCGCTCCGCAGTTCGGCGCCGATGGCCTCATGCAGAAATGTGACATGTGCATCGATCGCCTGCGTGATGGCCTCAAGCCCGCCTGCGTCGAGAACTGCTGTGGTGGGGCCATAAGCATCGGACCAGCTGGCGAGCCCGAGCGCGGGGTGCGTCAGCAGGCGGCCCAGCGTATGCTTCGCTAGCGTGGGAGGATGCATGATGGAGGTCGATTCGTGAGCAACGGGGAATACAAGCTCAAGACGATGATCGTGGACGAGCTGCCGCTCATCGCGTTTACCACGTGCGCGCCTGCGGCACTTGGCGTCGCTTTTGTTGCGCTCGTGGAGGGTATCGTCGCGTTCTCGAGCACGGGGTTGTGGTTCGGGGGCTGGCGCTTTGCCGCGCTCGCCGTCGTCTTCACGACAGTCGGCATGCTTGCGTCCGTGATGCATCTGGCAAAACCCCTGCGTGCTCCACGCTCGCTTGCCAACGTGAGGAGCTCCTGGCTCTCTCGCGAGATTTTCGTCGTTTCGGCGTTTTGGGGTATGCTCGTCGTATGGCTCGCTCTCGCGCTCATCGCATCGGGGACGCTTCCGTTTGCGCGCGTCGATGCCTTTACGGCGCTCGTCTTGGGCTGGCTCTCCCTTTGCGTCTGCACCGTCGCCTGCGTCGTGGGGCTACTGCTCGTCTTCGTGATCGCGCGTGCCTACCGCGTCATGGGACAGCCGGGGTGGAACGGCCCCGAGACGCTGTTCGAGTTGCTCGCCGTCGCATTGCGCGTGGGCGTTGTGGCTGCGTGCTGCCTCGTGCTGCTTGCCGCGGAGTACATGGACGTCCCGCTCTCTCCGTGGATTGCGGCCCTTATCTCCGTTGTCTGCATCGGCGTCGCCATTGCGCTGGACAAGTATGCGAGTAATGCGCGCATGCATAGGCTCTCGCTCGAGATCGATGCCGGGGCTAGCCCCCATGGGCGTGTTCCTGCGGCGCTGTCATGCGTTGTCACGTGGCAGGCCGAGCGCGGCTACGGATTCGCCCTGAGCTTCTCGGCAGCATGCTTCATCGTGCTTGCTTGCCTTGTGCCCGCGTTCCGGATCATCGCCGTCGTCCTTGCCATGCTGTGCGTACTCGTCGCCCAGGCCATGCTGCGTGCGGCCTTCTACGGCTTCTGCAATCCGTCTCGTACAGCCTCGCGTTTTCCGATGTGCAGGCAAACGCAGGCGCGAGGACAATCCCCGCGCCTGCACGCGTAAATCTGATATGTCCGAAGGCGACTAGATGGCCTCGACGCCCTGTTCGCCCGTGCGGATGCGCACGACTTCATCGACGGGACTCACGAAGACCTTGCCATCTCCGACTTCGCCGGTGCGGGCCGTCTCGCAGATGATGTCCACGAGGTCCTGAACGCGGTCATCATCGACCACGAGCTCGAACTTCACCTTGGGAACCATATTGAGCAGGACCTCGGTACCGCGGTAGTATTCGCTCCAGCCATGCTGATTGCCGCAACCCATGACCTGCGAGATGGTCATGCCCGCGATATTGGCGTTGAATAGGGCCTCCTTGAGGGGCTCGAGCTTTTCCGTGCGTACGATTGCAACGATTCGCTTCATTGTCTTCCTCCCTTAGTCAAGACCCAGATATGCGGGGTACGCGCTCTCGCCATGAAGTGCGACGTCCAAGCCGGTGGCCTCATCGTTTTCGTTCACGCGGGCTTTGCCGCGATAGACTGCCTTGACGATGAAGCTCAGTACGAGACCCGCGACGATGACGAAGGCAAGCGTGACGAGTATGCCGAGTATCTGGCTTACGAGCAAGGAGGGGTTTCCCGTGTAGAAGAGTCCACCGTAATCCGTCCATGAGAGGCTCGGCACGCAGAACAGACCGGTGAGGATACCGCCGACGATACCGCCAATGGAGTGGCAACCGAAAGCGTCCAGGGCATCATCGTATCCAATCTTCCTCTTGAGGTATGAGATGGCGAAATAGCAGCAGGGCGAGACGATTATGCCCATCACGATCGCCGCCCAGGGTTCGACAAAGCCAGCAGCAGGCGTGATGGCGACAAGGCCCGCCACAAGACCCGTGCAGGCGCCGACGAGCGTCGGCTTGCCGACCTTGACGCGCTCGACCACAATCCAGGAGAGCATGCCCGCCGCCGATGCCGCGACCGTGTTGAGGAGGGCCAGGGCGGCGATGCCATCTGCCGCGAAGGCAGAACCGGCGTTGAAGCCGAACCAGCCAAACCACAGCAGACCCGCACCGAGCATGACGAATGGCACGTTGTGGGGACGGTAGCTCATGAGACCGAAGCCCTTGCGGCGCCCGATGACGAGGCAGAGGATGAGACCGGTCACGCCGGAGCTGATGTGGACGACATCGCCGCCGGCAAAGTCGAGTGCTCCGATCATGCTACCGATGAGGCTGCCCTCGCCGCCCCATACCATGTGCGCGAGCGGGGCGTACACAAGCGGGACCCATAAGATGACGAACAGGATGAGGGCGCCGAACTTCATGCGTCCGGCAACGGCACCGGTGATAATGGCCGTCGTGATCATCGCGAAGGCGAGCTGGAAGCCGATATTGACGATGGAGGGGTAGACATTGCCCTCGGCGTTTTCGCTCGCCTCGGCAAGCATGTCCGTTACCGTCGAGAAGCAGCCGATCTGATCGATGCCTCCGAAGAACGGTATCGACCCATCGCCACCATAGGCGAAGGACCATCCGAACAGGACCCAGATGACGCCCACGACGCCCATGGCGCCCATGACCATCATCATCGTATTGACCACGTTCTTGCGTCTGGACAAGCCTCCGTAGAAGAAGGCCAGGCCAGGGCTCATGAGAAGCACCAGCATGGTGCAGATGAGCATGAAGGATGTTGTTCCCGTATCAAACATTGTTTCCCTTCCTTTCTTCTCCTCCTGACACCTCAATTTTTCGTCGAGCAATGTTTCCATCGAGTTTCTGGGGTGTTACTTTGTGTTAATGCTGGCTCGATTGGCATTAGAAAGACGCGAGGAAAAGATGCATGGACGCGAGCAGTGTCAATGAATTGAAGCGGGCTGGACTCGAGTTGAGACGCGATGCGGATGGGCTCATTCTCGAGGGTGATGGCATGCGCCTGCGCGCGAGTTTCGACGATATGAAGCGGCGCCTGCTCCACGGCAAGCTCAACGGCGAGCTTCTCGTGCGTGCCGCACGCCTCAAGGGTATTGAGGAGCCGACGCTCGTAGACGCGACGGCCGGCCTCGGGCAGGACTCCCTGCTGCTCGCGGCTGCCGGCTTCTCCGTGACGCTGATCGAATGCAACCCGGTCATCGCCGCGATGCTCGTAGATGCCATCGAACGTGCGCGGCGTGACCCAGAGCTTGCGGATGCCGCCGGACGCATGCGGGTTATCGAAGGCAATAGCCTGAAGGTCCTGCGCGATCTTTCAATGCCGCCCGATGTCGTCTATCTTGATCCGATGTTTCCGGGGCGTAGCAAGAGCGCTGCGGTAAAGAAGAAGTTTCAGCTCCTGCATCGGCTCGAGATGCCCTGCGAGGATGAAATGGCGCTACTCGAGGCGGCGCGCGCAGCCCATCCGCGCAAGATTGTCATCAAGCGGCCGGTCAAGGGTCCGCATCTCGCGGGTGTCAAACCCGACTACACGTTACGGGGAAAGGCCGTGCGCTACGATTGCATCGTCATGGCGCGCGAGTCTTGACGCGGGAAGAAAGTGGCGCGAGTATAGACGGCATGTTTCATACGTCGATGAGGAGTGACCATGAGCAACGATTGCATTTTCTGCAAACTTGTCGCAGGAGAGATTCCGTCCACCAAGGTGTACGAAGACGATTACGTATACGCGTTCGACGATATCGAGCCTGAGGCTCCCGTCCATGTGCTCGTCGTCCCCAAGACACACTACCACGAGCTTAACGGCGAAGTGCCCGCAGAAGCCCTCGGTCATATCATGGCGGCAATTCCCAAGGTTGCCAAGATCAAAGGCGTTGACGAGTCGGGTTTCCGCTGCATCATCAACGTTGGCCCGGATTCCGCCCAGACGGTGCCGCATATGCATGTGCACGTCATCGGAGGTGCCAAGATGGGTCGTGCCACCTTCGAAGGCTCCTGGCGCGAACAAGCATAAACGCATGGACAAGTGAACGGGGCGGGCGGTGCCGTCTACCGCTTGCCCCGTTTTCAGTTTGCGTGCATCTGCGCTATCATGCGCGAAACATGATGCCTTGCACCGTGGCGACACTCGTTATGGGGCCGCACACAGTACGTGCGGGCTTTATGTATCGAATGGGGCGCATCGCGTCGCCCACGTACAGAGCTTGTATTCGAAGAGAAACGGGACTCGCATATGACGTACAAGGAAAAGCTCCAACAAGCCAATAGGGAGGCGCTGGCGGCCGTCATTGGCCTCGTTGCGACTATCGTCGTGTGGGCGCTGCTCGGATTCGGAGTCGCGCAGACGGGCATAGTCGTCTTCTCCACGCCCCTCTGGGTCATCACCGGATGTTTCGGCACCTTCGTTTTTGCCGTCATCTTGTCAATCATCATGGCGAAGTTCGTCATGCATGACGTTGGCCTCGAAGACGATGAGGGAGAGGGGGCCGACAATGGAAGGTAATCCGCTCACGCTCATTCCCGTCCTCGTTTTTCTGCTCATCACCTTTGCGGTTGTCATGCGCATCAACAGGCGCGTTGCCGTCGAGGGCAAGGACTTCGTCTCGGAGTATTTCATCGGAAGCAGGAGCCTCGGTGGTTTCGTGCTTGCCATGACCACTATCGCGACCTATGGCTCGGTCAGCTCGTTCGTGGGTGGTCCCGGCCAGGCATGGTCCGTGGGCTGGGGCTGGGTGTACATGTCGGCCGTCCAGGTGACCGCCCTGTTTCTCCTCTTCGGCATCCTTGGCAAGAAGCTCGCCCTCATCAGTCGCAAGATCGGGGCCATCACCATCATCGACGTGTTGCGTGCGCGCTACAAGTCGGATGCCATCGCCAACATCTCTGCTGTCATCATCCTGCTCTTCTTTGTCGCGATGATGGTTGCCCAGTTCGTCGGTGGTGCCAAACTCTTCGAGTCAGTGACGGGATACAGCTACGTCATTGGCTTGCTGATTTTCGGCATCGTGGTCATCTCGTATACGACGGTTGGCGGTTTTCGTGGCGTGGCGATAACGGATGCCATCTGCGGTGTCATGATGATCGTTGGCATCGTCATCCTTGCGGCGGGTATTCTTATCGCTGGTGGTGGCTACGAGAACATCATGAATACGATCATGGTGGAGAATCCGGGCATGATGGATCCGCTTTCCGACGGGCAAATGCCCATCGGGCTATACGTGACGCAGTGGTTGCTCGTGGGCGTGCTCACGTTTTGTCTGCCGCAATCCGTCGTGCGCTGTATGGGGTTCAAGGATGAGAAGGCCCTTAAGAACGCCATGGTCGTCGGCACGGTCATCATCGGCTTGATGATGATTTGCGTCACCTCGCTCGGCGTGCTTTCCAAGGGTGTGCTTCCCGGGTCTCTTGACGAATATGGCGGCTCGGTAGATAACATCATCCCATCTGCAATCATGAACAGTCTTCCTGCCTGGCTCGCCGGCATAGCGATCGTGGGGCCAATCGCCGCATCGATTTCCACGGTCTCTTCTCTGCTTATCAGCTCTTCCTCGTCCATCATCAAAGACATGTACATGCATCATTGCGAGAAGAACGGCAGATCGGTTGCAGATACACGTATTTCGACCCTTTCCCGCATCTTCACGTATGCCGTTGGCATCATCGTGCTCGTGATCGCCATAGCGCCACCCGATGTCATCTGGAAGATCAACATGTTCGCTTTCGGTGGTCTCGAGACGGCATTTTGCTGGGTGTTCGTGATGGGACTGTTCTGGAAGAAGGCGCATGCCTGGGGTGCACTTGCCTCGATGGTCGGAGGCGTGGCAGCGTACTGCATCACGATGGCGATGGGTTTCAAGCTCTTCGACCTGCATCAGATCGTCATAGGAGCAAGCCTTTCGCTTGTGC
Source organism: Coriobacteriia bacterium (assembly GCA_003149935.1). Classification (NCBI taxonomy): domain Bacteria; kingdom Bacillati; phylum Actinomycetota; class Coriobacteriia; species Coriobacteriia bacterium. The sequence goes on from QAMH01000006.1 coordinate 177,824, forward strand.
TCATGCTTGTGTTCTCGTGGCTGGGAACATGGCGAGATAAACGGCGGGGCATTGTCGACCAGCCTGACGGGGTCTTCTTCGTTGCCTAAGGGGTGCGCGGACGGCGCATCTCGCCTCGATGGGGAGCGCGGGTAGCGCTTGTGTTGAAAGAACAGGCGTTGACTCCTGTCCGCAAGCATTTGACAAGATAAATGCCGTACAATGCGACGCATGGATTTCAAGACCGCGCACACGCTCAATGCTCTTACCAGCGATTTCTACGGCCGCTGTGCCGCTTCCTTCGCGCAGACGAGGACGCGTCCCTGGCACGGGTGGGAGCGTTGCATCAACGCGATTCCCGACGCGCTTGCCAAACCCGAACTATCCGTCCTCGACCTTGGTTGCGGCACCCTTCGCTTCGAGGGTTTTCTCCGGGCAAATACGCGTGCACGCCTGAACATATATGGTGTTGACGCCTGTCCGCAGCTCCTCGCAAAAGACCACGACGTGCATTTCATCGATATGGACATCGTGTCTAGATTATGGGATGGAACGTTTCGCTCATGCTTACATGATGTGCCCGAATGTGAGATGATCTGCGCATTCGGCCTCATGCATCACATACCGGGCACGCAAGCCCGTCAGGCACTTCTCGATGCAATGGTCGAAAAGACGAAACCACAGGGATACCTTCTCATCTCGTTCTGGCAATTCGAACGCGATGCACGCTTGGCACGCAAGGCGGCTCGTGCGACGCATCTTGCCCTTGAATGCTACCCTGACCTGCAACTTGACGAGAATGACTGGCTGCTCGGATGGCAGGACGAGCCCGATGTGCTGCGCTACTGTCACAGCTTCACCGAGGCCGAAATTGACGCGTTCGTCAGTCACATAGCCGACAGGGTGCAACTCATCGATCGCTTCAACGCCGACGGTCCCAACGACGACCTCAATTGCTATCTCGTCCTTCGACGTATATAGACAGCATAAGCGCGGACAGCGCGCCGAGCCGAGGTCTAAGGGAGCGAGCCGAAAGGATCACGAAGTGAGCCGTCGGGGAGCGACCGTCGAGGCGAGGCGCGTTGTCCGCGCTCCCCATCGAGAAGAGGTATGTCGCCTGCCTGTTTTCGCGTATCGATTCACATATTGGCGCACGAACCGATAGAATCGTGCATCATGTACGAAGTACTCGTTGACATACTCGATGCCATGCGTGCTCAAGGGCAGCTCGATGCCCTTGAGCTTGGCCAGATTCTCAATCGCCATAACAAGCAAGCTGGCACGCGCGAGCGCAAGTATTCCAAGAAGCGCTTGCTGCCATATTATCTCAAGCTCAAGGAAGAAGATCCGGTTGCCTGGGCGCAGCTCGGCGTTGACGAGGAGCTCGAACGTCAGCTCTTCGCGACGCTGCGCATGAAACCGCGCCGTACGGCAAGTGGTGTCGCCACCATCACGGTGATTACTAAACCCGCACCCTGTTCGGGTAACTGCCTCTATTGTCCCAATGATGTGCGCATGCCCAAGAGCTACCTGCATCGCGAGCCGGCCTGCCAGCGCGCCGAGCGCAATTACTTCGATCCCTACTTGCAAGTTGCCTCGCGTCTACGTGCGCTTACGCAGATGGGACATGCTTGTGACAAGATCGAACTCATCATTCTCGGTGGCTCCTGGACCGATTACTCGCAGGGCTATCAGATCTGGTTTATGACTGAGCTCTTTCGCGCACTCAACGAGGCGCCTGTCTCGGATGAAACGCTGAAGGCTCGACGCGAACGCTATCGTATGGCTGGTATCGACGGACGTGACGAGGTTCTCGAAGAGCAAACTCGTGAGGTTCAGTGCCAGGTAAACGAAGGCGTGCTCGACTATAACGAAGCCATCGGTAGTCTCTACGGTACGGAAAGCCCGTGGGAGCATATCGCATCGTGGCAGACAGCTGACCTTGTCGAGCTTGGCGAGCAACAGCGTATCAACGAACATGGCGCGCACCGCGTCGTCGGGCTCGTTGTCGAGACGCGCCCCGAGACCCTCGATGTGGCAACGCTTGCACGATTACGTCTGCTCGGATGCACGAAAGTGCAAATCGGCGTGCAAAGCCTGCGTCCGGAGGTTCTCGCGCTCAACAATCGCCTTGCAAACGAAGATTCCCTGCGTCGTGCCTTCGAGCTGCTACGCATTTTCGGCTTCAAGATCCATACGCACTTCATGCTTAACCTGTATGGCTCTGACGCTGAGGGTGACAGGAGCGATTACGAGCGTTTCGTGAGCGATGCCGCCTTCCAGCCCGATGAGGTCAAGCTCTATCCCTGCGTGCTCGTGGAGGGGACGGGACTTGTGGCCAAGCATGATGCGGGGGAGTGGCGTCCTTATGGCGAAGACGAGCTCATCGCCTTGCTTGCGCACGATATATGCGTGACCCCGGCGTTCACGCGCGTCTCGCGCATGATTCGTGACATATCGGCGCAGGACATCATTGCCGGCAGCAAGAAAACGAACCTGCGTCAAATGGTCGAGGCTTCCAATATTCTGCATGACCAGCCAGTACACGAGATTCGCTACCGTGAAATCGCCGGCGAGGAGGTCGACACCAATGATTTGCGACTCGATGAAGTCGCTTACGAGACGACGAATACGAGTGAGCGCTTCTTGCAATGGGTGACGCCGCAGGGAAAGATCGTCGGTTTTCTGCGTCTGTCACTACCGCATGTGGAATATATGACCATTCATGCAAGCGAACTGCCCGAGGAGCTCGGCTGTGCAATGATTCGCGAGGTGCACGTCTACGGGCAAGTCGCGAACCTGCATCGGGCCGATGGCAGTGCGCAGCACTTGGGGCTGGGTAAACAGCTCGTCGAACGGGCTTGCGCCATCGCGCGTGAAGCGGGCTTTGCCCGCATCAACGTCATCAGTTCCGTTGGGACGCGTGACTACTATCGCAAGCTTGGTTTCGTGGATGGCACGCTTTATCAGACGCGGGATATCTAGTCGTCAAATCCCCACATGCGGACTTCTGGCTCGAGTCTGACGCCGGAATCGGCGAAGACGGCGTTTTGCACGTCCTCGATGACCTGGCGCACGTCGTGGGCGGTTGCCGTACCCATGTTGACGACGAAACCGCAGTGCTTGGAAGAGACCTGAGCACCGCCACGGGTGTGTCCGCGCATGCCCGCATCGTCGATGAGCTTGCCGGCATAGTGTCCAAGCGGTCGCTTGAAGGTGGAACCGGCGCTGCCGAGCTCAAGGGGCTGCTTGGCGCAGCGCTGCTCGGTGAGCTCGTCCATGCGGGCGCGGATCTGCTTCTTGTCCCAGGGCACAAGCTGAAGCGTTGCCTCGAGGACGATGTAGCCCTCATCCGACATCATGGAGTGGCGATAGCGCCAGTCTGCCTCGGATGCGGGAACCGTGATGATGCGTCCGTCCGGAGTCAGGCACTGGACCTCGGTGCATACGTGGGCGAACTCTCCGTCATAGGCGCCGGCGTTCATGATGGCGGCGCCGCCGATGCTGCCGGGAATGCCGCTGGCAAATTCGTAGCCCGTGAGTCCTGCCGCGCAAGCTGCCTCGGCGACCTGCTCGTTCGTGGCGCCTGCTTTGGCGATGAGCCGTGTGTCATCAACGCGGATATCGCAAAAGTGCTCGCCGAGACATATACACACGCCCGAGAGGCCGGCATCTGCGACGAGAAGGTCGCTGCCGCAGCCGATGACATGCCAGGGGGCGTTTGCCGTACGGCATGCCTCGAGGACGGCGACGAGCTCGTCAATAGAGGCAATCGAGATGAAGAAGTCAACGGGACCGCCCACCTTGAAGGTGGTGTGCTTGCTCATGGGCTCGTTGGCATGGAGCCTCTTGGCATCGATTGCATCTGTGAGCATGCGGGCAAGTGTATCTGTATCCATGGAATAACCTTCGTTGTCATCGTATTGCTTGTACGCATGATACCCGACAATGTCCCAGCTATGAGCTACAATACCCGCCCGTGACCAATTTAGCCGGAAGGGACGTCTCATGATTGCAGAGTACAAGAACGACAAGGTCGCGCTTCTCAGCGCGCTCGAGCAAGCCGATGCCAACCTGCACGCTCATGTCGCCACCTACGCCGTCATCGAGACTGAAGACCCTGCCACGCCGTTCGAGATCTGCCTCGTGCATGATTGCGGCAATGAGGATGACGCGGCCCGCCTGCTCAACGAGCGTCTCTTCGATCGCGCCTTTCTCGATTTCGGGTACAAGGAGGTGCGTGGCGAGGACAATCTCGAGGGCGTCATCTACGCGCCCATCGAGGAGCTTTTCACCGACAAGGTATGCATCGGCGTCGCATCGCGTTCGATGTTCGATGACGACTTGTCGCGCGTGCGCATGGCACGTGGCGCCGAGGAGGAAGAAGTCGAGGAGACCGACGACGTGATGCGCTTCGTCCACTTCCTGAAGGCAATTGACGGTCGAGTAATTGACGGCGCTCCTGCCCGCACGCTTGTTGCCGAGGATGTCGCGCAAGTGTGCGGTCTTCTCTTCAAGTACGTGACGGGTACTGATGGCGATACGCAGTGCGTGGTGGCCTTTCAGCGTACGCAGCGCATGTGGATTCAGCAAAAGTCGAGCTATCTGCTCTTTGACGGTGCCCAAAGCGAGCCGCAAGCGTTTGCGAGCCGCTCTATTCGCGTGGGGACGACCTTCGACTTCGTGCTCTTTGGCGACAATGTCTTCTTCCGCAACTTGCGTGCGCTCGAAATACTGTTCAAGTTCAACAAGCTTGTGAGCCAACGTGCCAAGGACTATGCAGACACGCTCGATGGCATCGTCGCTGATTTCGAGAAGCTCGATGAGCGCATCGACGCGAGCAGAGGCGTGGCGAACAAGCTTCTCAAGATGCAGCGCGAGGGATCGCCCGTTGCAGAGCTTGAGCCCGAGGAGCTCGAGATGCGTGCCAATCGTATCGCGTACTACAGCCGCAAGCTCAAGTTCAACGAGGACGGCAAAATCATGCTTACGACCAATCGTGAGGTGAACGACTTCCTGCGCATGCTCAATGACGACTTCCTCGTTTCGCCACTTACTCAGGAGGAGTACGAGGCGCGTTCGAAGAAGCCCCTCGGTCGCGATAACGAATAAGCGGGCAGGTGGGACAAGGGGACAGGTCATTTGTCACGCTGAGGTTCGTGTGACAAATAAAAATGAGACAGTTGCTCAGAGCAACTGTCTCATTTTGCATCTCTGGCCGAAATGGCGAGTCCGCTAGTCGATCTTGACGACCCAGCCTTCGGGACCTTCGATCTCGCCGCTTTGGATGCCGGTGAGCGTCTCGCGCAGCTTGGTCATGACGGGGCCGGGCTTCTCCATTCCGCTGATTTCGATGACCTCATCGTTATAGGTGATCTTGCCGACGGGGCTGATGACGGCTGCCGTGCCGCACAGGCCGGCCTCGACGAAGTCACCGGCCTCGACCTCGCTCATCTTGACGGGACGCTCGTCGACCTTCATGCCGAGCATGTCGCGTGCGACGACTACGAGCGAACGACGCGTGATGGAAGGCAGGATGGAGTCCGTATGGCTCTGCGGGACGACGAGCGTGCCCTCCTTGTTCACGAAGATGATGTTGGCACCGCCGGCTTCCTCGACGTAGGTACGGCTCTGCGAATCGAGGTAGAGATTCTCGGCAAAGCCATTGGCGTGGGCCTCGACGTTAGCCTGCAGGCTCATCGCGTAGTTGAGGCCCGCCTTGATGTTGCCGGTGCCGCGCGGTGCGGCGCGGTCGTAGGCGCTCACGCAGATGTGGATGGGCACGGCACCACCCTTGTAGTATGGGCCGACGGGCGTGACGAGGATGCGGAACTGGTACTCGTCAGCTGGCTTGACACCGATGACCTTCCCCGATGCAAACATGAAGGGGCGGATGTAGAGCGTGGCGCCGCTGCCGAAGGGCGGAACCCAGGCCTCGTTCGCCTTGACGACTTCCTTGACGGCTTCGATGAAGCGCTCCTTGGGAAAGGGCGGCATGCAGAGGCGTTCCGCGGTCTCGTACATGCGCTCGGCGTTGAGGTCGGGGCGGAAGCAGACGATTGATCCGTCTTCGGTCGTGTATGCCTTGAGGCCCTCGAAGCATTCCTGGCAGTAGTGTAGGATGCCAGCGCATTCGCTTATGGTGATGTTATGGTCGGGTGTAAGCTCGCCTGCACCCCAGGCGCCGTCCTTGTACTCGCAGACGTAGCTGAAATCAGTTTCCATGTAGCTGAAGCTCAGCTCGCCCCAATCCAGGTCCTTCTTCTGCGTCACGGCAATCATCTCCATCCATCGGCCGTGTGTTCACGTAGCCATTGATTCTATAGCAAATGTCCTCGCGTGCGCCCTTCTTTTGACGCACGAAACGAGGCTTTAACCTTTATTTCTCGCGGTTGTAGTTGATGAGGCAACCTGCCTTGACGATGGCGCGTTCCTCGCTCGTCATGTCCGCAATCGAAAGCTCTATCTCGCGTGCACCCGCATCGCCGATGACGAAGGCGCGAATCTGGGACAGGTCGCCATCGAGCGCGTCGCGGATGCCCGGCACGAAGACCCAGTCGCCCACGTTGAGAAGCTCGACGTCGCCGGCATACTGGAAGGGCAGCATGCCCCAGTTCATGCAATTGCTGCGATAGCGTTTGGTGGCGTATTCCTCGACGATGTTTGCCAGTGCCCCGAGCACGCGCTGGCAGCTCGCCGCCTGCTCGCGTGCCGAGCCGTCACCCGGCTTGCGTGCGTAGATGGTCGATCCGATCTCGATACTGCCCGCATCGATGTTCTCGAAGCCCGTGATGCCGTGGATGGCTTCGTAGACTGCGGAAAGCTCATCGGGCAGTTCGCCGGCCAGGCGCGCCTGTTCGAAGTCACGCACTTGCTTGGCGCGGCGCACGTAGTCGGGATCACGGCGCGAGAGCGTGAACTCGGCAAGTCCCAGGGGGTTGGAGCGATACGAGGAGGTCTCGCCGCTCGGGATGAGCTCGTCGGTTGTCGTGACCTCGTCCTCGATCTTGGAGACGATTCGCAGCAGGATGTTGTCAGCCAGTGGCTCTTGCTCGGGCCAGTCCTTGATGTTGGGGCCGTAGCGCAGCTCCTGCTCCTCATCGGCCTTGCCGAATCCCCAGTACACGCGAGATTGATAGGCGCGGTCGTCGTAGTTGTAGGCGGGGATATCGCCCCAGCAGTCAAGCTCGGTCGCGCTCGTGAGCTTGCCGCCGTTTACAGCCGTTGCCGCAATCGAGCGCGCGTCCATGAGCGCGACGGCCGCCATCTGGCCGTTTTGCGGCTTGGAGCCCTCGCGGTTGGGGAAGTTGCGCGTCGCGTGGCGTATGGACAGGGCGTTGTGTGCCGGGGTGTCACCTGCACCAAAGCACGGGCCGCAAAATGCCGTGCGCACGATGGCACCGGCATCCATGAGGTCGGCGAGCAGTCCCTTGCGGTCGAGGTCGACGAATACGGGCTGTGAGGAGGGATATACCGAGAGATAGAACTCGTCGTAGCCGGTCGAGGCGCCCTTGAGCGCATGGGCGGCTTCGACGATGTTACTATAGGTGCCACCTGCGCATCCGGCGATGACGCCTTGCTGGCAGGCAAGCTTGCCGTCGCTCGTCACCTTGTCGAGCAGGCTGAAATGCGCACGACCCTCGGCGACCTTCTCGGCGGCGAGTTCCGTCTCGCGCAGGATGTCCTCGAGGTTCTCGTAGAGCGCATCGATCGTGTAGGCGTTGGAAGGATGGAAGGGCAGGGCGATCATGGGGCGGATTGCCGAGAGGTCGACTTCGACGAGCGCATCGTAGTAGGCGACGTGCGCGGGCTTGAGCTCACGGTAATCGTCGCCGCGTTTGTGCAGGTCAAGCCATGCCTTGGTGTCGTCATCAGTCTGCCAGACGCTGGAGAGGCAGGTCGTCTCGGTCGTCATGACGTCGATGCCGTTGCGGTAGTCGGTGGGAAGCGACGCGATGCCAGGGCCGACGAACTCCATGACCTTGTTCTTCACGAAACCGGACTTGTAGACGGCGCTCACGATGGCAAGTGCCACGTCCATCGGTCCGACGCCGGGCTGAGGTGCGCCCGTGAGGTAGATCGCCACGACATCGGGATAGGCGATGTCGTAGGTATCGCCGAGCAACTGCTTGTCAAGCTCACCGCCACCCTCGCCGATGGCCATCGTGCCCAGAGCGCCGTAGCGGGTGTGGGAATCGCTGCCGAGGATCATCTTGCCGCAACCGGCGAAGTTCTCGCGCATGAACTGGTGGATGACGGCGATGTGGGGTGGCACGTAGATGCCACCGTACTTCTTGGCCGCGGACAGACCGAAGAAGTGGTCATCGTCGTTGATCGTGCCACCCACGGCGCACAGCGAGTTGTGGCAGCAGGTGAGCACGTAGGGTAGGGGAAAGCGTTCCATGCCAGACGCGCGTGCGGTCTGGATGATGCCGACGTAGGTGATGTCGTGGCTTGCCATCGCATCGAATTTGATGCGAAGGTGCTCGAGGTCATCCGTGATGGTGTGTGCGGAGAGAATGGAATGGGCAATCGTACCCTCACGTGCATGGTCGCGCTCAGCAGAGGTGATGCCTAGCTGTTCGAGGCGTTCTTGCTCATCCTCCAAAACGAGCTGTGTGCCATCGATAAGGTAGGCGCCTTTGTCAGTGAGCTTAACCATGGATAGTCCTTCCGCTTTGATGCCGTCACCTGTTTTGACGTGCGTTTTTTGACCCAATCCCATACGTGTAATGGTATAGTTAACACTCGATTGTACTAAAGCGCTCTGGAATATCCTATGGAACTTGGCCAAACACTTCCCATATGGAGCATTATCCCCTTCGCGGGCATGTTGCTGTCCATTGCCATATTCCCGCTCGTCAGGGCCGAGTGGTGGGAGAAGCATCAGCTGCTCGTCGCGCTCGCGTGGGCGCTACTGTTTCTCGTGCCTTTCGTCTTCGCCTACGGGGCCGAGGTCACGGCCGAGCAACTTGCCGAGGTCGTCATCGGCGACTACATTCCCTTCATCGTGCTCTTGCTCGGACTCTACGTCGTGGCCGGCGGCATACACGTGGGAGGCACCATCGCCGGCACGACGAGAAACAACGTCATCATGCTGCTCATCGGCACGCTGCTTGCGAGCTGGGTCGGCACCACTGGTGCGGCCATGCTGCTCATACGACCTCTGCTGCGCGCCAACCTATGGCGCAAGTACCGCGCGCATATCGTCGTCTTCTTCATCTTCCTGGTCGCAAATGCCGGCGGCTGCCTCACGCCTCTGGGCGATCCGCCGCTGTTCCTCGGCTACCTGCGCGGCGTGCCGTTCTTCTGGACGCTGCAACATATCTGGCCGCTGCTGCTCGTCAACACCGTCCTGCTCATCGGCCTGTTCGTCGTCGTCGACCGCTACTTCACGCGCCGCGAGCCGCGCGAGAGCCGCGAGAAGCTCGAGCTGCTGTCTCGCGCCGATGACCGTGTGCCCATCCACCTGCAGGGCTGGCACAACCTATTCCTCCTCCTGCTCGTCATCGCGGGTGTCATCCTCAACGGCCTCATCCCGCAGCTCGAGGCGTTTATTGACGCCGAGACGGGGATGACCTTCGGCTTCAGCGTCTTCGGGGTGCACATCGGGGTGGAGTACGTCGTCCAGATCGCCCTCATACTGCTGGCCGCCGCCCTGTCCTGGGTCACGACCTCGAAGGACGATCGCTCGCGCAACAACTTCGAGTGGGCACCCATCGCCGAGGTCGCCAAGCTCTTCATAGGCATCTTCATCACGATGATTCCGGCGCTGGCCATCCTGCGCGCCTACGGCGGATCGCTCGGGCTAGACTCGCCGCTGGGGTTCTTCTGGGCCACCGGCGCGCTATCGTCGTTCCTCGACAACTCGCCGACCTACGTGGTCTTCCTCACCACGGCCGGGGCCCTGGGCACCGACGCGGCCGGCGCGGTGGCGACCACGGTGGGTTCCGTGGATCCGACGATCCTGCTCGCCATATCGGCCGGTGCGGTGTTCATGGGCGCGGTGACCTACATCGGAAACGCTCCCAACTTCATGGTCAAGAACATCGCCGAGGGCGCCGGCGTCAAGATGCCGAGCTTCTTCGGCTACATCGGCTGGGCGCTCGTGTTCCTCATACCGGTTTTCATCATCGACAGCCTGCTGTTCTTCCTCTGATGAGACACATTGGACAGGTACATCTGTCTCATTGCGTACAATGAGACAGATGTACCTGTCCAATGTGTCTCATCCCCTATCGTCATGGAGTATAATGGCGGTACGGTCATATCATGAACGGGAGGCTGCCATGTATCGAAACATCCTTGTTCCCTTCGACGGATCCGAGCCCTCGCAACGTGCGCTTAAAGCCGCAATCGAGATGTCAAGTTCGAGCGTGCCCGTCGTGATTACGGTACTCAAGGTCGCGGCTCCCATGAATTTCGACGATTCGACCTTCGAGGTCGCCGCCCGCATGGCCGGCGTCCCCAAGATCGATGCCGCCGTGTTGAGCGCCACGCGCGACAACTACAACAACGAGCATCGCAAGAGCGTCCAGACGCAGATCCAAGGCTTCTTCGCGAGCGTACCCGACAACATCGACATCCAGATCGTCATCGAGAACGGCCGACCTCAGGATGTTATCTGCGATTATGCAAACGAGCATGGTATCGATTGCATTGCCATGGGAAGGCGTGGCCTCGGTGTCATTCGTGCAGCCCTGGGCTCGGTGAGCTCGGCTGTCTTGCGTGGCGTCGATCTACCGGTTCTCGTGGTCAAGTAACGTACATGACGGGGCAGGACACAGATCTCACGCAAGCGCTTAATCTTGCCGGCAAAACAGGAAACCTCTACCTCTCGCCTGACGAGACCGTCGTGCTGTCTGAGGAGAATTCCCTTGATGCCCCCTTCAAGATAGGAAAGCATTCCATCCTTCCTTCGGACGCCGGTTCTGATGGTGATGCGGCCTTCGCACCCAAGACGCAAGATGCGCAGGAAACCCAGCCGGAGATGACGCAGGATGCGCCATCGCCGCGCAGACATCGCGGACTCGTCGTTTTCTTCGTTTTGCTTGTCACCTGCGCGCTTGTCGCTGCAGCGGCGTGGTTCATCTACCAGTATCGTCAGCATCAGGAGGCGCTTGCCGCCCATCCCGTCTGGGTGCAGGTCGATGCGCCCGGCTATGACCTTGCCGATTCCAAGATTCCCTTCCATGTCGAGGGCGTGGACATGGACAACAAGGGTGTCGACGTCGTCGCCTTCATCGGGCCAGATGGCACGGGTATCGAGCTTTCGCCCGGTAGCTACGTGATTACCGTTGCGTCTTCGCCGCTGCTTGACGATGCACAATTCTACGAGGTCCCCGACACGCAGCTTATGGTCGAGATGCCTACCGACCTTTCCGAAGACGAGGTCATCGAAGCAAGTTACCCGAAGTTCGAGTTCATGTTCGCCAATCCCGCGGATATCACCGATGAGCAAATCACCCTCGCCTACGATTACGCCATCGAGTCCGGGTTCGAGCAGGGCAAGGCGATAGCATATCGAGACGCTCTCATGCAGAAGCGTGACGAGGCCGCTGCGGTGGCACAAGCTGCAGCTGAGAAGGCCGGGCGCATTACGACGGCGACCGATGCCCTCGAGGCAAAGGCCAAGGAGGCCGGTAGTACGGGGATTGGCTACCAGATTGCCGACCTCGATGGTGACGAGATGCCCGAGTTGCTCATCGCGGGCAATTCCGCCAGCGCCATGGGTGCCGTGTGCTCCGTCTACGCCTACGATGCCTTCTCGCACCAAGTCGTCGAACTGTGCTCGGCAGCCGGTGGTGCCAACCATGATCCCGGTATCTGGTATTCGACCGCGCGTCATGAGGTTGTCTTCGCCACGATGGGTACCAACACGGAAACATACAGTTTCTACAGCATTTCGAAGGGCGTGGCCGTGCTCGAATATGACTATACGCATTCCTGGGGCCAGCAAGGCGAGGGCTCCGCGCCGTCCGAGAGCTTCTTCATCGGGTCTGACCAAATCACGGAGCAGGCCTTTGCCGAGATGGTCAATGGGCTTTCTCGCTTCACGTATCTGCCAAGCCCCACGCTCTAGCGTGCCATATCGAAGCGCGTTGTCCGCGTGCCATGACCGTGGCGCTCATGCTACTATCAGCTGAAGATGATTGTCGAGACTATCGCAAGGGAGCCAGCGATGGCATTTGTCGAGTTCAGAGACGTGCGCAAGATCTACCAGATGGGCGAGACGCAGGTATGCGCCGCCGATGGCCTGAACTTCGACATAGACGAGGGTGAACTCGCGTGCATAGTCGGCCCTTCCGGATCGGGCAAGACCACGCTGCTCAACATGCTCGGCGGCATGGATACGTGTACCTCAGGCACCATCAAGCTCGCCGATCGTGTCGTGAGCTCCTTCACCGAGAAGGAGCTCGTCCAATATCGTCGCCATGAGATCGGCTTCGTCTTCCAGTTCTACAACCTCGTCCAGAATCTCACGGCGCTCGAGAACGTCGAGCTCGCGGCGCAAATCTGCGATGATCCGTTACCAGCCGACGAGGCGTTGGCCATGGTCGGACTTTCCAAGCGCATGGATAACTTTCCGGCGCAGCTTTCCGGTGGTGAGCAGCAGCGCGTCGCGATTGCCCGTGCCCTTGCCAAGAATCCCAAGCTCTTGCTCTGCGACGAGCCGACGGGTGCGCTCGATTATCAGACGGGCAAGGCCATCTTGCAGCTTTTGCAGGACGCCTCGACCGTGCATGGCCGTACGGTCGTGCTCATCACGCATAACACTGCCTTCAAGCCCATTGCCCATCGCGTCATTCACATCCATGAGGGCAAGGTTGCCTCCGTCGAGTTGAGTGACGCCCCGAGCTCTGCAGCCTCGATCGAGTGGTAGGGGAGTGCATGTAGACGGCTATGGCAAGCGCATTCAACAAGGAAGTTCGTCGGTCCATCACGCATTCCGTGGGACGCTTCCTGGCGATTGCCATCATTTCGGCGCTTGGCTGCGGATTTTTCGCAGGTCTGCTCATGACCTCGATTGACATGAACATCTCGGCAGACGAGTTCTATGACGCGACGAATGCGAGCGACCTGTACGTGACGGGGACGCTCGGTCTCGATGATGCCGACCTTGACGCCATTGCGCGGGTCGAAGGGGTACGTAGCGTCGAGCCGGTACGCATGGCCGACGCATATGCCATACATGATGACGAGAAATACGTCATGCGCTTCAATAGCATCGACCTCGATGCGGCGCGTAGCTCGGATACATCTGATGGCATGCATGCCATCAGCGATGATGAGGGATACATCAACCGCCCCATATTGGTCGAAGGAAGCTGGCCTACGGGGCCGGGCGAATGCGTCGTTGCAGCTGACGCCGTACTCGACGAGCCCATGCAGGTTGGCGATGTCATCGAGATCGTCGGTGGCTCGGGGGACATTGCGGATACCTTCGCACGCAGGCAGTTCGTGATCACGGGCCTCGTGCGCTCGCCGTATTATCTCATGACCTCAAACTTCGGTTCCTCGGAGCTCGGATCTGGTGATGTCGACAGCTATGTCTTCGTTGCCCCCGAAGCATATGCGGAGGATTTTCCTTATACAGGGGCATTCGTCACGGCCACGGGCGCTGCCGACGAACTGTATCCAAGCGATGGCTATGACTCGATTGCCGATGCGCTCGTCGCACGTCTCGAGAGTATGAGCCTCGATTTCCGGGTCGCGCGACTCTCGGCAGTGCAGGCCGACGCCCAAGCCGAGCTCGACGACGCCCGTGCCGAATACGATCGCGAATATGCTTCGGCAATGTCCCAGCTCGACGACGCCGCCTCCCAGCTTGACTCTGCCAAGGCCCAGCTGGATGACGCGGCCTCCACGCTCGCCAACAGCCGCAACGAGCTCGATGCCGCAAAGGACGAACTTGCCGAAGGCGCAGTTCAGCTCGAGGCAGCCAAACGCGAGCTTGATGCGCAACAGGAAAAGGTCGATGCCGGCATGCGCGAGTACGAGACGCAGGCAACTGCGCTCATGGCGGCGCGTGCCGAGGCCGAAGCGCGCTTTGCGAGCGCTCAGGCGCAGGTCGACCAGATTCCCGATCCAGCGCAACGTACCCATGCCCAGGCAGCGCTCGACGCCGAGCGCGCGCAGACAGAAGCGCAGTTTGCCGCTGGCGAGCGCGAACTCTCTGCAGTCAAGGCACAGCTCGACGCAGGAGCCGCCCAACTCGCCGCCGGCAAGGCACAATACGAAGAGGCGCTTCGCCAGGCAGATGCCGGTCAGTCGGCTTACGAGGAAGGCGAAGCGGCATATGCGCGCGGCCAAGCCGAGTACGAGAGTGGCCGCGCAGAATACGAAAGCGGGCTTGCGACCTATCGCGTCAACCGCGAAAACGCCCTGCGCGAGCTCGCCGACGCGAAGACGCAACTCGATGATGCCCAGGCCGACATCGACGCCATCGAGCTTCCTGACTTCTACGTGCTCGACCGTGGCAAGAACGTGGGCATGGCGGGACATGAGGCCGATGCGAGCCGTATCGACCAGATCGCACGCGTGTTCCCGCTCATCTTCTTCCTCGTGGCAGCGCTTGTCTCGCTCACGACGATGACGCGCATGGTGGAAGAGGAGCGCATGCTCATCGGCACCTATAAAGCGCTTGGCTATGGCAATGCGCGCATATGTTCCAAGTACCTCATATATGCGTTGCTCGCCAGTGGCATAGGAAGCATCGTCGGCATACTTCTGCTTTCGCAGGCATTGCCCCAGCTCATCATGAACTCGTACGCCATCATCTATGCACTGCCCATCAGTTCCTCTCCCATCGATGTCACCATTGCGCTGTTTGCCTTTGCCTTGAGCGTGGGCATTACCTTGCTGGCAACCCTGTTTGCCGTGCTTTCCTCGCTGCGTGAACGCCCCGCACTTCTCATGCTGCCGCGCGCGCCCAAGGCCGGCAAGCGCATCTTGCTCGAGCGCGTCGGGCCCATCTGGCGCAGACTCTCGTTCTCGAGCAAGGTTACGACACGCAACCTCTTCCGCTACAAGCGGCGCTTCTTCATGGCCGTCATCGGCATCGCCGGTTGCACGGCGCTTTTGCTCACGGGCCTGGGCCTGCGTGATGGCATCAACGACATCATCGAGAAGCAGTTCGGGCAGATCCAGCACTTCAACTTGGAGATCACGACGAATGCGGAGCAAGATCCCCATAACGCGCATATCGTCGAGGAGATTCTCGCGAGCTCGGACATCGTGACCGACACGATGCAAATCGGGCGTGAAAACGCCATCGTCACGCGGGAGGGTGCCGATAAGGACATCCGTGCAGCGCTCGTCGTACCAGCCGATCTCGAACGTTTTGACGCGTTCTACACGCTGCGCGAACGTGTTGGCCATGCGCCGCTCGCGCTTGGCGAGACGGGGGCTGTCGTTACCGAGAAGCTCGCAAGCGAGCTTGGCGTCTCCGTTGGCGACACGATCGAGATCTACGATCAAAGCATGGTCGGGGAGCGCGAGGGCGTAGCGCACGAGGTCACCGTATCCGGCATTGCCGAGTACTACACCGGCCAGGGTATCTTCATGTCACCTGCATCCTATGCGGCCGTCATGGGCACGTCTTGCAATTTCGCCGAGACCATCTGCATGGCATACGCTCCGCTTGACCAGCGCACGGCGCTTGCCAACGAGCTACTCGACGTCGGTGGCGTCGAAGTCGTGAGCTTCTACGATGAGGTTATCGAGACCTATCGCACGATGCTACGCACGGTCAATGCCGTGGTCTGGGTGCTTATCATCGCGGCCGCGTTGCTTGCCTTCGTGGTGCTCTACAACCTGACGAACATCAACATCAACGAGCGCATGCGGGAGATCGCGACGCTCAAGGTGCTCGGCTTCACGCCACGCGAGACCAACGACTACATCTTCCGCGAGACCATTCTGCTCACCATCATCGGCGCGCTAATCGGCTGCGTGCTGGGCATTGGCATGGAGAGCTTCGTCGTGGTGACGGCAGAGGTCGACGAGATGATGTTCGGCCGCGACATACACCTCTTGAGCTTCGTGATCGCCTTCGCCCTCACGATCGTGTTCTCGTTTATCGTCTCGCTCGCCATGCGCCCCAAGATCAGGGCCATCGACATGGTCGAGAGCCTTAAGTCGGTCGATTAGGCCCTACATCGGGATCTGGCGCACGACGCGCTGGTAACGCGTGGCACGAGCGGCACCCACCTTCTCGATGGAGTGCTCCTTTTGCATCTTCTGCAGGATGCGCTCGAGTGTCTTTTGGCTCATCATCGGGTTGGACTCGAGAATCTCGATCTTGCTCACCGGCTCATCGATGGACTGGAAGTACTGCCTAATGGTCTTTTCGTTGCTGCCGCGCACGCTCAGGGCGGAGGTGCGGTCGGTGAGGTCCTCGTAGCACTTGAGAATGACGTCGAGCATGTACTCGACGAAGGGCGTGTAGTCGTTCTCGCCGGTCTCCCAGCCCTGAGCGCTCTCCTTCATGGTGCCGAAGTAATCGTCCTGGGTTGCCTCAAGCTCCGAGTCGATGGAGACGTAGCGGCCGACGGTGAAGTCGATCTTGTCGAACATGAGTGATGCGAGCAGGCGCGACATACGGCCCGTACCCTCGTCGAAGGGATAGATGCAGACGAAGTCGAGCAGGAAGATGATGCTCGCCAGCAGGGGACTGTAGGTTTTCTCGCGCAAGGCGTTGCTATAGGCATTGCAAAGCTCGCGCATCATGGCCGGCACATCCGGCGCACTCACGAGGTCGGTGCGGATGCCGTGATACTTGACCGGGCCATCCGACGGCATGAAGCTCGTCTGGCCATACGATGCCGCGCGAGCGCGATCGCCACCACGCCACTTGCCGACGCTCTTCACGTCATCGGCGTAGCGGAAGAGGTCGCTGTGCAGCTGGAGAATAATGGCCGGGGATATGCGCAGCGTGGAGTAGCTGTTGTCGATGGTCTCGAGTACGGATCGATAGCCGAGCACCGCCTTGTCGGCATCCGTGTTGGCCCGCTCCTTGCCATCGAGCAGCTCACGCAAATGCTTTTCGGTCACCTTGATGCCCTCGAGGCGACATGAGGCGCCCGCATCGCGTGTCTTGGCGATTTCGTTGAGTTTCTCGAGCGTGTCCTGACCGGTGACGGACGCGATGGGCAGAATGCCCTTGCCCTCGTGGATTTGGGTGAGCGTCGCGACGATGCTGGGAGTGAAGAGCTTTTGCAGGGTGGCGTTGTAATCTAAATCGCGCATATCGATGCCGTTTCTATTGAATGACGGACAAATACATAAAACTGACCAAATTATATAACCTCATGTCGATTTGGACAAATAGACTTTTTCTCAGAAGGTGCGTGGCAAATCGTTTCGTCCGAGTACAATGGGCAGCATGCATAATTCGGGTGTCTGTACGAGGGAGACCAGAATGGAACCAACGACAAGCCGTGGGACGCGTTACGATGACGCCGATCACGCTGAACTGCGGACGAATGACCAAAACGCCACGCAGGATATGAGCGAGAAGAGCTTCTTCGATGCCGAGGAATATCTCGAGAGCTTCTCGGCGCTCGGGACGAGCATGGCCCAGGGTCGCGACCTCAAGAAGAAACGCAAGGCGCTTGACGAGTACAAAAAGACGCTCGCCACGCTCAAGCAGGCCTACGACGACCGTGTGAATATCGCGCTCAATCACGAGTCAATACTCGTTGATCAGGAGCACATTATCGCGGCGACCAACTCCGATATCGAACGCGCCACGCGCAATCGCGAGGAGATCGAGGCCAAGATCGCCGAGGCTAACGACGACCTTGCCGATCTCAAGCGCAGGCAGGCAAAGGAGCGTCGTCCGCTCGAGGACGAGCTCGACCTGCGCAACGCCGAGCTTGCCTCGGCCAAAGACGAGCTCAAGCAGGTGAAGGCCCAGCGCGACTCCCTCGACCTCTTCGATGCGGACTCGCCTGCGGTTGCCTCGACGGAAGCGGCTCACGATGCCGTGGTCGACAAGGTCAACGGCAAACTCGAAGCCGCCAAGGCCGCGCAACGCAGCGCCCAGAAGGCTCTCGATGCGCGTGAGAAAGAGGAACGCTCCAAGCAGAAGCGCGCGCTCGACGGCATCAAGCATCTCAACGGCGACAAGGAGAAGGCGGAAAAGCGCGTCGAGGAGCTTGAGAAGCGCCTTGCCGCAGCCCACGAACGCGTCAGCTTTTGCGAGTACGTTATCGAGCATCCCGAGGAAACCGAGGCCATGGCCGCGCGCATCGAGGAGAACGAGAGGACGGCGGCTGCGATGGAAGCGCAGGTCAGCAGTCTCGAGTCCAAGCATGCGCTTAGCAAGGCGGCATCGGGGAAGGCACGTGCCGTCGTCATCGTCGCGGCAATCGCCTTCGTCATCTTTATAATCTTCCTTCTCGTCATCTCAAATCGATAGGAGCAATCTCATGGCGTATCTTCCCGTCGCACAGGAAACCACCTGGCAGCAGTCCGACAACATCGACCTGAGCAAGACGGCCGTGCTTGTCGTTGACGTACTCGGAGGATCGAATCCCGTCCTGCCCGTCCTCGAGGAGATGGTGTCGAACAGCGCAGCCATCACGAAAGCCGCGCGTGCGGCGGGCGTGCCGGTCGTATTCGTTGACGATGCGCATATTCCCGGTCTGGACCGTGAGCTCGAGCTATGGGGCGAGCACGGCATCGTCGACACGGAGGATGCGCAGCCCGCGGCAGCGCTTGAGCCATGCGCGAGCGATTACATCATCCCGAAGCGTCGTTACGACGGCTTCTTCCAGACCGACCTTGACCTGACCTTGCGCGAGCTTGGCGTTGACACGCTCATCGTCGTAGGCGCGGATACCAACATCTGCGTGCTCCAGACGCTGGCAGGGGCGTACTTCCGCGGCTACAAGACCATCGTTGCCGCCGATGCGACGGCCACCTTCCTCATCGGCACGCAGGAATATGCCCTCGACTACTTCTCGCGTTGCTATGATTCGCGGGTGGTCGATACCGCCCACGTGCTCGCGTATCTTGCCGCCTAGATGAGCGCGAGCAACAATCAGGAGCGGGGGACGCTTCCCATCATCGGCATCGTGCCCACGCAGATGCCCGAAGACCACATCTTCCGCGTGAATGACCACTACATCAACTCCATCGTGCTTTCCGGTGGTGTGCCGCTCATATTCCCGCTCTCGCAAGACCGGCGTGTCTACGAGCGCTTACTGCCCATCGTCGATGGCTTCGTGCTCACGGGCGGCCAGGACGTTGACCCGGAGCGTTACGGAGTCTCGCCAGATGCCGATGACTACGAGAAACTGGGCGAAATCACGCCGCTGCGTGATGCCGTCGAGGAACTCATTCTCGATTTCGCGCATCGCTTCGACGTGCCGACGCTCGGCATTTGCCGCGGCATGCAGACCATGAACGTGCACTATGGCGGGACGCTTTACGTCGATTTGCCCGCTCAGTACGATGGTGTGGATTCCCTTACGCGGAGGCCCATCCTGCATTGGCAGGTCGAAGAGCCGACAGAGGCGGCCCATTACATCGACGTGAAGCGCGGATCGCGTCTGCATGGCATACTCGGAGCGGATTCTTCGGCAGCGAACTCGTTTCATCACCAGGGCGTGCGCATGGTTGCCGATGGCTTTGTGCCGGTTGCGTATGCATCGGATGGCCTCATCGAGGCCATCGAGGCCATCGACAAGACCTTCATGCTCGGCGTGCAATGGCATCCCGAATTTTTCCTCGGCGAGAAGCACATGGGAAATCTCTTCAACGCACTTGTCGAAGAGGCGATCCGGGCACGCATGAGCGGACGCCTGGATGCAGACGCCCAACGGGAGTTTTTCTCGCGCTAGTTAAAGCTCGTCTTTGTCAAGCGCGACGAGGGCTTCGACGAGCTCGGGCCTCATGCGCCAGATGTAATCGCCTGGGCGATTGTCCATCTCGTTGGCATTGCGCCCGATGAACATGATTGGCCACCATGAACCCTTGAAGTTACCGCGCTCCATCTCGCGTGCGACGTTGCGTGCGTAGGTGCGTAGAAGGCTACTGTAGTATTCGCGATCATGCAGGAACTGGTTAGCGAGCTCCTCGGTAGTGATCTCATCGCCGTTTTCGTGGATAAACTTGAGCACCTTGATGATTTCCGGTGTGGTGAGTTCCTCGTTTTCGAGGATGGTGATCCACTGGTGGATGCTCATGTCCGGGTCGTAGTCGATCGCGTAGGGCCACCAAGCCGAATCGTCGGCAGCTTTGTAGGAACGCGCTGCAATCTCGAAGAAGGGCTCATCGCACACGGCGGCGACTTCCTTGAGGAGGCGTACGTAGCGTGCCCCTTTCATCACGATGGGAGTGTTGATGCCGAATTGGCCATGGAGGTATTCACGGCTCTTCTCGCCGAAGGGGAGGTAGAACGTGGGGCGCATCCAATAGAGGGTGCGCGTGAGGCGTGCCTTCGTGATGCCATCCTGCTTGTGGACCGTGTCGAAGAGCTCGCAGAACTTCGTGAATGTCTCCTCGTCGCGCTCGCCTTGGTCGGCAAACTCAAGGGCGGTCTCGAAGAGACGCCAGCAATCGTCCACGCCCTGGTCCGAGTCATCGAAGTACTGCCAGTGCTCCTGGTTTGAGCAAGGAATGCCGATGAAATCATGGGGTAGGGGGGCATCTACGCCAAAGCGCTGCATGATGGTCTCGATCGCGCTCCTGCGGTCGACCTCGATCATGGAACGATTGAAAGCGGTGAAGAACGTGAAGGGGTCGATGTTGGTTCGCTCGTCATCGCCCGTGATTTCGGCAAAGACGCTCAGGATCTCGCCTCGGTTGTACTTGCGCGCAAGGAGCGCGTCGGCGATTGCCTCGTATGCGGGAATCCAGGTGAAAAGTTCTTGTGACACGGTTCACGTCCTTTACAGTGGCTCGCGAATGATAAAATCTAAGTAATAATTTTATCGCGAACCCGGGTGCGGGCATAGAACCAATTACCTGGCTGGTACAAAGCGACAGCCTCGATGAGCAAACGGCTTCACGACGAAGAGCAAGGAGGACCACCATGGATATGACGACTCTCAAGTCCATGCAGGATGCCGCAGTCGCCATCGGCTCGGCTACCAAGTACATCGGTGCCGCCAATCTCGAACTGGGAAAAGTCGCCCTTCCCGCCATGAAGTCCGCGGTGGGCAATGTCCCCAGGCTTGTCGAGAAGACCTTCGACCAAGCACGTCATGGCTCAAGCAACGAGGAACGTCGCCATGCCGCAGCCGTCATCGGCGTGGGCGTCGTTGTCGTGTCGGCATTGACCGTCGCGACTTTTGCGCATTTCTCCCATAAGGTTCGCAAGTCACGCGCCTTGCGTGCCCAAAAACGCCAGGTCGCCGCTGCCCTTGCGCGCGAGAAGCAAATAGACGAGACCATCGCCTCGGCCGTTGCCCTGCGTCCGGCCACGGCTCTCGAGAAAGACGCCCCCGGCGACGACCTCGCCTTTGCGAAGGAGCCCGGTTGCTTTGCCATTCTCACCTACGAGCCCGACGTTGCCGCCGATGATCCCGGCGCCTATCGTGACGTCTACGTAGGGGCCGCTGCCTCCATGCTCGAGGGTGTGCGCAAGCAGCTCGATGGCAAGGGCAATCTTTACGTGCATGCGGACATGAGCTACGAGCTTCCCGTATACGTGGCTTTCTTCCCCTGCGATGAGTCCAAGTTGCTCGAAGAGCGCGCCAAGCTCATCAAGGCGCTCGGTGCGAAGGATTCGTACAACATGGTCGCCTCGGCAACCGAGCTCGATTAGGGGGACGTAACAGCATGTCACAAGCCACGCGCGAGGCCGAGGGCCTCACCTTGCTCGGCAACCAGCACACCCAATACGCGCAAGACTATGACCCCAGCCTGCTCGAGACCTTTGAGAACAAACACCCCGGTCACGACTACATGGTCACGTTTCGCTGTCCGGAGTTCACGACGCTGTGCCCCATTACCGGCCAGCCCGATTTCGCAACGCTCTACATCAACTACGTTCCGGACGAGCGCATGGTCGAGAGCAAGAGCCTCAAGCTCTACCTCTTCTCCTTCCGCAATCACGGTGACTTTCACGAAGACGTCGTGAACGTAATCATGCACGATCTCGTTGAGCTCATGAGCCCCAAGTACATCGAGGTGCGCGGCATGTTCTACCCGCGTGGTGGCATCTCCATCTACCCGTTTGCCAATTGGGCACGCCCAGGTGCGGGCTACGAGCAAATTGCCGCCGAGCGCATGTTCTCGCAGCTCTCGGATCTCGACTCGGGAGACGGCGCGCGCGGATAGCGGCACTTAATCGCCTATGCCATACTGCTCGTAAAGGGACTCCTTGTCGACGCTTTCAAGGGCAGCGACGATATCGTCGGAAGAAACGCCTGCATCAACCATTGCGGTAAAGAGGGCGCTCATGCGAGACGCTCCCTCCGCAAGACCCTCCTCGCGTCCAACGCGCACGCCGTAGTCATAGCGGTCTGTGAGCTCCTGCTCTAAGGTATGAATGCCCATCTGAAGCTCCTCGCTCTCGCACGCAAGCCTGACCGCTTGTTCCAGGTTACGCACCAGTCCATCGCTTGCGGACGCGTTGTTGGTGAGTATGTATTGTAACAGCTTGACGGTGGGCTCATCGAGCGTGGAGAGGTCTCCCGTGGCGTTATACATGCGGCGTGCGAGACAGAGCCGAGGTCCAAGGGAGCGCGCCGTAAGGACCGCGAAGCGGGCCGTCGGGAAGCGACCGTCGAGGCGAGTTTCGCACGCCGCATCCTTCGCGTCATGGACAATGCTGTGCTACTATGACCGCCGTATTGTAAATCCGCCGCATGGGCGACGGGGGCTGTTCGCAACATCCAGCCATAAAAAACCAAGGAATCATCATGGAGAAAACTCAACGTAACCTCATGCTTTGTGGCATGGTATTCGCCATTGCGCTCGTCGTGTCAAATATGGTGGCGGCAAAGACGATTGCGACGGGCTTCACCCTGTTCGGCACGGCCGTTGTCGTTCCCAGCGCGGTCATATGCTACTTCATCACCTTTCTTATGACAGACGTGGTTGGCGAGATCTGGGGACGCAAGGAAGCGCAGCTCATCGTCAAGTGGGGCTTTGTCTGCCAGGTCATCGCTTGCGTGCTCATTGCCATCGCGCAGGTGCTGCCAGCGGCAAATCCCGAGATGCAGGGTTCCTACGAGATGCTGCTCGGTCAGAACGTCGTCTTTGTCATTGCCTCGCTGCTCGCGTATCTCACGAGCCAGAGCTGGGATGTCTTCGTCTTTCACAAGATTCGCGGGTTCTTCCTGAGCCGTGGCAAGAGCAGTGCGTGGCGCTGGGTGTGGAACAACGCCTCGACCATGAGTTCACAGGCGATTGACACCGTCATCTACATCACGGTCGCCTTTGGCATCGGCATGGGCTGGGCCTTCGACACGGCTATGCTGCCGACGCTTCTTGCGATGATGGTGGGGCAGTACGTCTGCAAGTTCATCCTCGCCGCTCTCGATACGCCCGTTTTCTACTTCCTCACGCGCCGCAGCGGTTGCGCCGAGCCGACCGCAGTCGAGCAGGAAGCGGTATAAAACGTCTGTCCGAATCTGCTCCGAGTTCGCTTTGCTTCGATGTCCGGAATTACTCCGGAATACATCGGTAATTCGACCAAAAGCATCCGGCGAAACTGTTAGATTCGCCGGATACGATTGCCTTTCCGTCTTCCGCGAGGGAGGAGAAGGTGGTCGTGAGACACGAAGAACCACTGGTGAGACTGGGGGAGAGCGCGAATGCGCTGTCGGTTTCGCCGATTGTCAACACGAAGGGGTATCACGACGCGTTTCGCGCTATGCCATTGCCAGCAGCTGTCGTGGAGGCCGCTTACCGTCAGGCTGGGCGTATCCTATCTGCAACCGATGGAACCGAGTTCGAATATCTCGTTGCCATTGACGCGCGCACAGGGGCGTTGGTGGCCGACAATCTGGATGCGTTGCCGATGGTGCGCAGAAGAACGGCATTCCGCGAATCTGATGTCGATAAAATCTGGGCGCGTGAAAATGGTGTCGTTCTGATTCATAACCATCCAATGAGCTTTCAACCGTCATTTCGAGATGTGATGACTGCAGCAGAACACGTGGTCGTTGTTGCTTCTGTTGTCATCGGGCATGATGGATCGGTCTGGTACGTGGCAGTGGACGATCCAACAATTGCTGGTAAATTAGCCGACGCTTATAATGAGATTAAGGACAGCTTGGGTGATTTCGCCGAGTCGATGGTGTTAAAAACTGTCTTGAACGAAGATAACGGCAAGCATGTGGATTGGAGGAGGATGAGATGAGCGTGAATGATGAGATGATCTATATGGTATGCGATGATACCAACAACTACGATATCAACGACATAGACCTCTCGATGGTTCCTCCTGAGGTGATGGAAAGGGTGCTTGCGGTAATTGGATCCGTACCGGATTCTAAGCAGGCAACCGTCTCCTAGCCTTGATATCATAGGCGGGTCAAAGCACTGGCACGGGGTGTATTGCTCCTTCCGCCGGTGCTTTCGTTTTTGGGTAAAAGCAGCCCCATTCTCTTCTTGGTCGAATATAATATGAATTCGAGATAGATATACCTGGCGCACGCCGCCATGAGGAGCAGAGGAGCGCATCATGAGTTTCTTCAAGGAGTTCAAGGAGTTCATCAACCAGGGCGACGTGATGGACATGGCCGTCGGCATCATCATCGGCGGTGCGTTGACGGCAATCGTCACGGCGTTGACTTCGGGCATCATTCAACCGCTCATTAACTTCATCACGGGTGGAAATGCCGAGGTCGGGGGATTGGTCATTCCGGGAACGGGAATCGACTTCGGGTCGTTCATCAGCGCCTGCATCAACTTCCTCATCATCGCCTTCATCGTGTTCTGCCTTGTCAAGGGCGTGAACAAGATGAGAAGCATGGGCAAGAAGGACGATGCAGAGCCCGATGCCCCCTGCTGCCCGTTTTGCCTCGAGGAAGTCAAGGTGGGTGCGACGCGTTGTCCGCATTGCGCCGGCGTCTTCGAGGCTCCCGCAACATCTGAGCAACCGAAATTTGCTTGAGTGCGCGCACGGCCCTCGCGCGTGATAAGCTCACGTGTGTCATCGTGGAAAGGAGCATCGTGAGAATTAGGATGAACGAGGACCGCGAGTACGTCGACAAGATTCGCGCGGGAATCCTCAAGCGTGAGGGCTATTGCCCATGCAAAGTGCAGATAAGCGAAGAGAACCACTGCATGTGCCAGGAGTTTCGTGACCAGATTGCAGACCCGGAGTTCGAGGGTTACTGCCACTGCAGGCTCTATTACAAGGAGCTGTAGTCCTTGAAGCTGCTGCATATTGCAGACCTTCACATCGGCAAGCGCGTCAACGGCCTGTCGATGATCGAGGAGCAGGTTCACATCATCGACCAGCTTGTGGCGATTGCCTGTGATCAGGACGTCGCTGGCGTCCTCATCGCGGGCGACGTTTTCGATCGTCCCATTCCCTCGCGGGAAGCACTCGAGACCTGCGAGCGTCTTTTCTTGGGTTTTTGCGAGAACGGCATCGAGGTCTTTGCCATCCCCGGCAATCACGATTCGCCCCAGCAGCTTTCGTTTTGCTCTGGTTTGCTCGGCTCTTCGGGGTTGCATATCGCCAAGGCCTTCGATGCCAATATCGATCGCTTCACGGTCGAGCAGGATGGCGAGCGTGTCTGCATTCACCTGCTTCCCTTCGTGCGTCCAACCGACGTACGTATGGCATTGCCAGATGCAGCTGAGGAAATCGTCTCTCATGACGACGCGGTGCGTCAGGCTCTTGCCTGCGACGAGCTCGATGATGCTGCCTGCAACATCCTCGTCGCCCATCAGTTCGTCACGGCGTCGGGCGTACAGCCTACCACGTGCGATTCCGAGATCGCGAGCGTGGGCGGTGCGGATAACGTGGATGCTTCCGCGTTCGATGCGTACGATTACGTGGCGCTTGGGCATCTGCATGGGGCCCAGCATGTCGGGCGTCCGCAGATTCGTTATGCCGGAAGTCCTCTCAAGTATTCGTTTTCCGAAACGCGTCACGAGAAGAGCGCGACCATCCTCAGCATCGAAGACGGCCGCATCGAAATCGGAACGTGCCTGCTCGAACCCCTGCATGACATGCGCGAGATTCGCGCTTCGTATGAGGAGATATGTGCGGGCGCTGATGAGGGGGACCCCCTCGATTACCTGCGTGTCACGCTTACTGACAAGAGCCTGCCCGATGCCATGGCAAAGCTCCGTGCGTTGTATCCCAACATCCTGCGTCTCGATTGGGAGCAGATCGTTGCGCCGCAATCCCGAGCGCGCGAACGTCTTGCAAACGTCAGGCAATCGAGCCCGCTCGAGCTCTTCTCCGCTTTCTACGAGCAACAGACGGGTGAGCAGCTCACATCGGACGAGCGCACGCTTGTCGAGGCGTGCATCGAGGAGGCTACACGATGAAGCCCCTCATGCTCACCATGCAGGCATTCGGTCCATATGCCGGGCAGGAAACCGTTGACTTTTCCGCCATAGACCACGGCCTGTTCCTCATCTGCGGGCCGACCGGCTCGGGCAAGACAAGCATCTTCGATGCCATCAAGTTCGCCTTATATGGTGTCACAAGCGATGAACTGCGTCCGGCGCGCGAGATGCGCTCAGCGCATGCTGCGGCTGACACGCTCACCTACGTCGAGCTCGTTTTCGAACATGCCGGACGCGAGTATCGCGTGTATCGTGCCCCTGCCCAGACCCGCCCCAAGAAGCGCGGCGAGGGTCTGCGCGAGATCGGCGCGGAGGCCTCTTTCGAGGACGTCACCGGTGGTGTCTCGCTCGCGTCGCGTGATTCGGATGTTACGGATCAGGTGAGCGACCTTCTGGGAATCGATGCAGAGCAGTTCAGTCGCATCGTCATGATCTCGCAGAATGACTTTGCCGCAGTGCTCAATGCCAAGACCAAGGAACGCGAGACCTTGTTCCGCAAGATATTCGGTACGCAGCCTTATGCGCACATCCAGGAGCTCCTCGACGAGAGGCGCCGTCTGCTCGAGACGGACATGAACACTGCACGTACGGGACTCGAAGCGGAAATTGCGCGCATTGCGCCTCCCTGTGATGATGAGCTCCTCGCCAGATACGACGAGCTCATGGCCATGTCCGACCATGCCCTGCACGCACATGAGTTCGAGGGCTTGCTCAGACTAGCACTCGATGATGAGAACGCGCGTATGGATACGCTCAAGGGAGAGCTTTCGCAGGTTCGGGAAGCCGTGGCTGCAGTCGACACCTCGCTTGGCGCGGCCGAGGCGCTCGAAAAGGCGCGCACAAGTGCCCGTGAGGCCCGTGAGTGGCTTGATGGCAACGCCGCGCGTATAGCAGATGCCGTTGCCCTGCGCGATGAGCTGGTTGCTCAGGCTCCACAGCGTGATGAGCTGCGAGCGCGCCTGCATACGCTCGATGCGTCGCTTGGTGATTACGATGCGCTTGAAACGCAGCGCACGAGGCTCGCCACGATCGAGCGTAACCAGCATACGACGCAGGCTGCGCTCGAGAAGGCGCGTACGCAGCTCGAGCAGTCTCGCGTCAAGCTCGAGGCGGCCCTTGCGGAGCAGGCGACGCTTGCGGATATCGAAGTGCGGGCGGCGCGCCATGCGGCCATGCGTGAGCGCCTGGAGGCATCGCAGCGCGAACTCACCGAACTAGAGGCGCTACGCAAGCGTCAGCTTGTGCTCGAAGACGAGCTGCGCGTGCGTCATGGCGAGCTTTCCCATGCGGAAGACGCGCTTGCGCATGCGAGTGCGGAGCTGCTCGAGGCCCAGCGCCTCTATAACGCCGATCGCGCGGGTATGCTTGCCGATGCACTCGAGGAGGGCACACCCTGTCCGGTGTGTGGCTCGACCGAGCATCCGCAGCTCGCGCAGCGCAGCGCCGAGGCGCCAAGCGATGCGCAAGTTGAGCAACTTTCCGGCCAGCTTGACGAGGCACGTGTCCGTCGCGATGAATGCGCCGTCCAGGCAGCTTCGGTTTCGGCTCATGTGCAGGCCGGCCGCGATACGCTCGCCGCACGTGTCAAGGCATCTCTTGGCGAGACGCGCGACGATCTCGAGTATGCGTTGCGTATGCAACTTAATCAGGTTGGCGGCGCACTGGAGGAGCTCGCTGCCGACGAGAGGACATGCGCCGCGGATGCAGAACGCCAACGTGAGCTTGGGACGCGGATTGCGAGCATGCGCGATGCAATTGACACGCTCGCCAAGCAAGAACATGAGCTGCAGGAGCGTATCACGCAGCTCAACCTCGAACTCGCCCAGACCCAGACGAGCTTCGAGACGCGTCTTGCGGCGCTTGCGCATCCGAGCAAAAAGGCTGCCGAGGAGGCATTGGCGGCCTTGAAAAAGCGCCTGATGCAGATGGAAGACGAGTTCGAGACTGCGCGTGCGGCAGCCGAGAAGCTCGTGCGCACGCAATCCGAGCAGGAGGCGAAGCTCAAGGCTGCCAACGAGGCGCAAGGAGAGCAGGAGAGCCCCGATCTTGCGGAGCTGCGCGAGAAGCGCACCGAGCTCGCACGACGCAGCGATGCCCTTGCGAACGAGCTCACGTCCATGCAGACGCTCGTAGCCCGCCATGCGGATTG
Source organism: Coriobacteriia bacterium (assembly GCA_003149935.1). Classification (NCBI taxonomy): domain Bacteria; kingdom Bacillati; phylum Actinomycetota; class Coriobacteriia; species Coriobacteriia bacterium. The sequence goes on from QAMH01000006.1 coordinate 206,445, forward strand.
TCTCGCGGCTCTCGAGCAAGGCGAGAAACATGTCACGCAGCTCGAGGAGAGCTTTACCTCCATCGACCTGCTTGCGCGCCTGGCCGCGGGCAAGCTTGCGGGCGGTCTGGGCAAGGTCGCCTTCGAGACCTTCGTACAGGGCGCTTACTTTGACCAAGTGCTGAACGCGGCAAACGAGCGCTTGCATGTCATGTCGGCAAGCCGCTACAGCCTTGCACACCGTGATGTCGGACGCAACAGGCGCTCGATCGCGGGTCTCGAAATCGACGTCCTCGATCGCTATACCGGCTCGATGCGCCCTTCCGAGACGCTTTCCGGCGGTGAGACCTTCCTTGCCTCGCTCGCGCTCGCACTCGGTCTTTCGGACGTCATCATGGCCCAGGCTGGCGGCATGTACATCGACGCGATGTTCGTGGACGAGGGCTTTGGTACACTTGACGAGGAGACCTGCCAGCTTGCCATCGAGGTGCTCGACAAGCTCAGCTCCGATGATCGCATGATCGGAATCATCAGCCACGTTCCCGATCTCAAGGAGCGCATCGCCCGTCAGATACAGGTCACGAAGACACGCTCGGGCTCCACGCTCGAACTCGTGCTCTAGGGGAGATATACAGCATGCTCAACGTCGTCTTGTTTCAGCCCGAGATACCCGCCAATACGGGAACCATCGGCCGCTCCTGCGTTCTCACCAACACGCGCCTGCATCTCATAGGTCCGCTCGGCTTCTCGCTCGACGATCGTATGGTGCGCCGCAGCGGCATGGGATACTGGCATGACATCGACTTAATCACTTACGATAGCTACGACGAATTCCTCGCCCAAAACCCCGATGCACGCCTCTGGATGTTCACGAAGCGTGCGGATGCGTACTACCACGAGGTTTCCTATGCGGACGGCGACTATCTCATGTTTGGTAGGGAGTCCACCGGTATTGACGATGCTGTGCTTGCGGCGCATCCCGAGCGCTGCCTGCGCATTCCCATGATCGAGCGCGACGGGCTCTCGCCCGTCACGACGCCGGGCCCGCTCAGTGATCCGACCGATCCCGATGCCGTTTCCCTCAACCTCTCCAATGCCGCAAACATCGTTCTTTTCGAAGCGCTGCGCCAGCTCGGCTTTCCTGGTGTTATCTAGAAGCTGCATACGCTAGGGGAGAGCATTGGACGCGCTCACCGTTTTTCTTAACCAAAAGACTCTCCACTGAACTAAAGTAGTCAAATTGGCTCTGTCACTTTCGGCTCGGCCGTCAACATCCGGAGGAGGGGTGTCTTGATGAATATCGGAATAGCGACGACGGCGTTTCTTATCCTGTTTCCCGTGCTCGTCGCTCTTGTCTTGATGTTCGTGCGCAACGACCGTGCGCGTAGCTATATCACCGTTATAGGTGCGCTTGTCATTGCTTGCGGTAGCATCTTCTGCGCGGTGCAGTTCCTGTCGCCGGAAACCCACGTGTTTCCCGTCAGCGATACCGCCGCGATGGTCATCGATTACGTCGCGCTCGCAATCGAGCTCGTCTTGTGCCTCTACATCTTCGTCAAGGGCGTCTACTACAAGAAGCCGCTTGCCGTCGTGCTCGCCGTTATCCAGCTTGGTCTGGCGACCTATCTCGACCTCGCGGTAGCGCATGACATCACCGTTGCCAACGAGCTCTACATCGACAACTTCTCGATCATCATGGCGCTCATCATCGGTATCGTCGGCTCGGGCATCATCGTCTACGGTTTGGGCTACATGCGCGTGCATGAGGCTCATAACGATGGCTCCGATCGTCGTAACATCTTCTTCTCGGTCATGTTCGCCTTCCTCGGCGCCATGTTCGCGATCGTCTTCTCCAACGCGCTCACCTGGATGCTTTGCGCTTGGGAGATCACCACGGTTTGCTCGTTTGCCCTCATCGGGTACACGCGTACCAAGGAGGCCATCGACAACTCCTTTTTGCAGATCACGCTCAACCTGATTGGCGGCATCGCGTTTTCCATCGCCCTGGTCTGGGTCGGTAGCTTCTACGGCACGATGGAGCTCGACGTGTTCATTTCCACGACGCTCTCCCTGGCGTCAAGTGGCATGGCGTTCGTTACCTATGCACCTCTGCTGCTGTTCTCCCTCGCGGCATTTACCAAGGCAGCCCAGATGCCCTTCCAGAGCTGGCTGCTCGGTGCCATGGTCGCGCCCACGCCCACGTCGGCGCTGCTGCACTCATCGACCATGGTCAAGGCCGGCGTCTTCCTCCTCATCAAGATCTCTCCTTGTCTCGGCTTCACCATCCCCGGATTCCTCGTCATGACGGTCGGCATCGCGACCTTCCTGTTCTGCGCGCTTGCGGCTATCAGCCAGCCCAACGCGAAGCGCGTGCTCGCGTACTCGACGATTTCGAACCTTGGCCTCATCGTCGCCTGTGCCGGTGTCGGCACTGACGGCGCGATCTGGGCCGCCATCTTCCTACTCATCTTCCATGCGGTCGCCAAGTCTCTGCTCTTCCTATGCGTGGGCACCGCCGAGCATCACATCGGCAGTCGCAATATCGAGGACATGGACGATCTCTTCGAGCGCATGCCGCGCCTTGCCCGTCTCATGGCCATCGGCATCATGGGCATGTTCATCGCGCCCTTCGGCATGCTCGTCTCGAAATGGGCGGCATTGCAATCCTTCGCGCAGTCCGAGAACGTCATTCTGCTCGTTTTGCTCGTATTCGGATCGGCCGCGACCTTCATGTTCTGGACCAAGTGGCTTGGCAAGATCCTCGCCATCGCCAATAACGATGCTCAGGATGTCGAGCTCACCGTCTTTCGCAGCGAGTGGGCTAGCCTTGGCCTCATGACCGTTCTCACCGTCGGCTGCTGCATCGGCTTCCCGCTCATCTCGGTGTCCGTCGTGGCCCCGTACCTGCAGACCATGTTCGGCGTCGCCTCGAACGCCATACCCATCGGCGACCTGTGGATCATGGCGATCATCGCGCTCGTCATCGCCGTCATCTTCCTCGGCTTCTCCGGAAACACCAAGAAGCGCATCGCGCCGGTATACCTTTCGGGCGTCGGTGTGGACGAGAGCGCCCGCACCTTCCGCAACTCCTTTAACGGGGTCAGCACCGCCACACAGCGCAACTGGTATATGAACGACATCTTCGGCGAGCGCAAGATGGTGCTTATCGGCATCGTCGTCTCCCTCACGCTCATCTTCAGCTCCTTTGCCTTCGTCGTGCAGTCGGCGGCTGCCGAGAAAGACACGCTTGTGGGAATCTCCGCGGCACATGACTCCTACGAGGGCAGCCTGTGGGAGCAGAACAACATCGACTTCACCACCTACCAGCAATACTACGAGTACTATCGCCAGTCCTGGGAGCAGAACAAGGACGCCTTCAAGGAGATAGGCATCGAAGACATGGATGACCTCATGGATACGCTTTTCATCCAGATGTTCGTCCAGAACTCGTCTTCGGGTACGCAGGACTCCGATAGCTCGAGCAGTGAAGGGGGGAACCAATAATGGAGATCTTTGGCTTCTCGATCTGGTCAATCATCGGCGTGCTTGCGTTCCTCATCGTCGCGCCTTTCATCGGCTGCATCCTCGCCGGCCTTGATCGCAAGATTACCGCTGGCATGCAGGGCCGTGTCGGCCCCAGGCTCCTCCAGCCCTGGTGGGATTTCCGTAAGCTGCTTGCCAAGGAGGATGCCACCGTCAACGGCGCGCAGGACCTCTACGTCTGGCTTTACCTCATCTTCATCGTGCTCTCCGGCATGGTGTTCTTCGCCGGCGGCAACTTCCTGCTCTGCGTCTTCATCCAGACGCTTGGCGCGTTGTTCTTCATCCTCGCCGGCTACTCTTCGCGCTCTCCGTACGCAGACCTCGGTGCCGAGCGCGAGACCGTGCAGGTCATGTCCTACGAGCCCATGGTGCTGCTTGTCGCCATCGGCATGTTCCTGGCGACCGGCTCCTTCTACGTCGCCGACCTGCTCTCGGTCGAGATGCCGCTCGTGCGCTATCTGCCGCTCATCTTCATCGGCTTCCTCTATGTGCTCACCATCAAGCTGCGCAAGTCGCCGTTCGATATCTCGATGGCGCAGCACGCGCACCAGGAGATCGTCCGAGGCATCGTGACCGAGTTCTCGGGTCGCACGCTTGCCCTCGTCGAGCTCTCGCACTGGTACGAGACCATACTCTTCCTCGGATGGACGGGCATGTTCGTCATCTGGGCCGGGGGCTGGGTTGCCGCCGTGGTGGCCATCGTCGTCGCGCTTGTCATCTGGTTCTTCGAGATCTGGATTGACAATAACTTCGCTCGTTTCAAGTGGGAGACGATGCTCAAGAGCGCCTGGTGGGTCGCGTTGGTTGCCGGCACCATCAATATCGTCTACCTGCTGTTCATCTAGAATCGGGAGGTGCCAACTATGTCAAACGTGGGAAAGTCACCCTGGATCATTCACTACGATGGCTCGAGCTGTAACGGTTGTGACATCGAGGTGCTCGCTGCGCTGACTCCGCTCTATGATGCGGAGCGCTTCGGCGTCGTCAACACGGGCAATCCCAAGCATGCGGATATCTTCGTCGTCACGGGTGGCATCAATGACCAGAACGCGCCGGTCGTCAAGCAGATCTACGATCAGATGCTCGAACCCAAGGTTGTCGTTGCCTGTGGCGCATGTGCCTGTGGTGGTGGCGTCTACCAGACCTGCTACAACATTCTCGGTGGTGTCGACACCGTCATCCCCGTCGATGCCTACGTTCCCGGCTGCGCCGTCAAGCCCGAGTCGATCCTCGATGCCGTCATCGCGGGCGTCGGGATTCTCGAGGAGAAGGCAAAGGCCATGAAGATGAATCCGGCCGACAAGGACCGAACCGACGCGCAGGCCTCGACGGGCGCGCATGCATCCGTTGCCGATGTCGATGACGTGCCCGGTGCCTCGGGTGCGGGTGTCGAGTAGGAGGGTGAGCATGATACTATTTCAGCCCAACGTGTTTGAGACCGTGGAACTCGATGCGCTCTTCGAAGCGGTTTCCGACTTCAAGCAGCGTGATTACCGTTTCGTGCAGATCTGCGCGACGACGCTCGAGGATTCCTGCGAGCTGCTCTATACCTTCATCGCACCCGATGCCGTTGACGGCTGCCTCACTGGTTTGACCGTGAACGTTCCCGACGGCATGCCCGTTCCCTCGATAACCGAGCTCTATCCCGCAGCCTTCGTCTTCGAGAACGAGACGCACGATCTCTTCGGTGTCAACATTTACGGCATCAACCTGGATTTCCAGGGGGAGTTCTACAAGGTGTCCCAGAAGTTCCCGATGAATCCGCGCGCTGCCGAAGAGCAGACCGAGACGGACAAGGAGGCCGGCAATGAGTAAACGCACCGTCGTCCCGTTCGGACCGCAGCACCCCGTCCTTCCCGAGCCCGTGCATCTGGACCTCGTCTTGGAGGACGAGACCGTCGTCAATGCCATTCCGCGCATCGGCTACGTTCATCGTGGTCTCGAGAAGCTCGTCGAGAAACGTGACTACACGCAGTTCGTCTACGTGACCGAGCGCATCTGCGGCATCTGCTCGTTCGGCCACTCGCTTGGCTATTCCGAGTGCGTCGAGAAGCTTATGGGCATCGAAATCACCGATCGCGCTGCCTACCTGCGCGTTATCTTCCACGAGCTCTCCCGTATGCACAGCCACCTGCTGTGGCTCGGCCTGCTGGCCGATGGCTTTGGCTTCGAGGCCCTGTTCATGCATGCCTGGCGTTTGCGCGAGACCGTTCTCGACATCTTCGAGCAGGTCACGGGCGGCCGCGTCATCTTCTCCGCCTGCGACGTGGGTGGTTTTCGCCAGGAGGTTTCCAACGAGACACTCGCCGGCATCGTGATCAAGCTCGAGAAGCTGCGCGAGGAGTACCGCAGCATCGCGAAGACCCTGCTCGAGGATTCCTCCGTCAAGAGCCGTATGGTCGGTGTCGGACACATCTCGACCGAGAAGGCCCTCGAGCTCTCGATGGTCGGTCCCTTCGCACGTGCCTCCAATGTCGCCACCGACGAGCGCCTCAACGGCATCGGCGCCTACGGCGAGCTCGCATCCTTCGAGCCCGTGCTCTCCGACGGCGGCGATTGCTACGCTCGCTGCGATGTGCGCGTGCGCGAGGTGCTGCAATCCATCGACATCATTGCCGAGCTCGTCGACAAGATTCCCGATGGCGAGGTCATGGTGCCTGTCAAGGGTGCGCCCGAGGATGGCGCCCAGGCGATGACGACGCTCGAGCAGCCTCGTGGCCAGGCCTTCTATTACTCGAAGGGCAACGGTACCAAGAATCTCGCCCGCATGCGCGTGCGCACGCCGACGAGTCAGAACATCGCAGGTATGGTTGCCGCGCTTTCCAACGTCGAGCTTGCTGACGTACCCATGGTCGTCCTTACGATTGACCCGTGCATCAGCTGCACTGAAAGGTAGAGAGATGGGTGTATTCAAACTGGGCGGACTGACGCTCAAAAGCCTGTTTAGCAAGCGCGCGACGAGGAAATATCCCTACGAGGTACGCGAGACCTTCGAGAACGCACGTGGCCAGATCGACATGATCGACATCCACAACTGTATCTTCTGCGGCATGTGCCAGCGTAAGTGTCCTGCCGATTGCATCGTCGTCGATCGTGACGAGTCGCGCTGGACCTACTGGCCCTACAAGTGCATCGCCTGCGGTGCCTGTGTGGCCTCCTGCCCGACCAAGGACCTCGAGATGCTCAGGGATCGTCCGCCCATCACGACGGACAACCAGACGACGCGCGTCTACGAGCTCACCGAAGAGGAGAAGGCCGAGAAGGCGCGCATCGCCGCCGAAAAGAAGGCAGCTGCACTCAAGGCCGCCGAAGAGAAGAAGAAGGCTGCTGCGGCGAAGAAGGCTGCCGAGGAGGCAGCTGGCAACGCACCAGCGGGGGAGTAGTCCGAATTTTGCCAGAGGAGTTCTCGATGGCATCAGATGAGATGGCACATACCGAAGAGGAGCAAGTGCTCGATAAGGTGCTCACCGCTCCTAACGTGATTACGCTCGTGCGTCTGTTGCTGCTCCCGCTCTTTCTCTGGCTTCTCTTCGCCACGCCGTATCATATCGCCGCGCTCGTCGTCTACGCTGTCGCCGCATCGACCGATTGGGTCGATGGTCAGGTCGCGCGTCGCACGCACCAGGTCTCCAAGCTTGGCAAGCTCTTCGATCCCTTCGTCGACAGGCTGCTCATCGCCGTCGGTGTTATCGCCATCTTCATACTCGGGCGTCTGCCTCTGTGGATACTCGTCTATCTCATCGTGCGTGACCTCTGCCTGTTGCTCGGGGGACGCTATCTGCTTGCCAGGGTCGGCAAGGTTCCGCCGGTCGTCTACGTCGGAAAGTTTGCGACCGCCTTCATCATGATTGGCTTTTGTCTTCTCCTGCTCGGGATGCCCATGCTTCCCGGTCTCGGGCTTGCCGATGCGCCTGCATGGCTCCCCGGTTTTGGCGGCGATGAGGCCCTGCTCGGTATCTGGTTTGTCTACGCAGGTCTCGTCTGCTCGATAATCGCCTTTGTCATCTATGTCATAAAGGGCGTTCGCCTCCTCGCAAAAGCATCCTGACCAGCGCATATCAAGGTTCTGTGCAGCTTTTGCGCAGGAGAATTAAATTTTGCTTAATCGTTTAATTATGCTGGGTACCTCTCGCGTCATTGGTGGTATTCTTAGCAGTCACATATTGCCCGATAGAAGAGGTTTGAGCACAGGTGACCGATTCGACTAACAAGCCAGAGCCCAGCAAGCGAATGCGACCCGCATCGGGTGCGCCCGCCTTCAAGCCGACGGCACGTAAGTCGGTGAAGCAGCCTGCCTCCAAGCCCGTGCAAACCCCCAAGGCAGAGGCCATTCCCAAGGCCTCAAAACCTGCGAAGGCGGCAAAAGCCGCCAAGTCATCGAAGACCTTGCGTATTCCCAAGGCCACGCGTGCCTCCAAGATTCCGCGCACGACCACCACCTCGAAGGCGAGCAAGGCCGGTACGCTCTCCAGTGCTCCGAGCCGTCTCAGCAGCTCGTCCTCTCCCTGGGCTTCGCAGGGCAGCTCGTCTACCACGCAGGGCTTTGGCACAATCGGCGGCGATCAACAATCGAAGGCCCGCTCGGCGCAGTCCGCGCGCAACGCGTTTGGACGCTTCTCCCGCACGCAGGCGGCAAGCCCCAATGCCCGTGTGCGCGAAAAGGGCATGCCCGCAGCACGTACCCCAAGCACCTCGAACGAGTTCATTGCCTATACCAAATCGCATCTCCAGATCATGATCCCGGTCTTTATCATCGTCGCGCTTCTGCTCATATACACGTGCGTTGACATCTTCTCCTCGTTTGGCAGGATTCACCCCGGTGTCTCCGTGCAAGGTATCGAGGTTGGTGGCATGAGCGTGCAGGATGCCGCCACCAAGATCAACGAGGAGCTTTCCCCCAAGCTCTCCAATGCGCACGTGACCATTTACGAGAGTGCCGATATTGCCTCGGCCGATGGCGCGCAGATTCCGTCAGGTGGCATCGAGCAAGCCCATGCCGATGAGACAGCGGCGGGCTCGGACATCAACGATGACGGTACGATCGACAAATGGAACATTACGGCCGAGACCATCGGTGCCTACGTCGATGGCGAAGCGCTGGCCGAAGAGGCCTATCTCGTGGGTCGTCAGGGCAACTTCGTCGCCGAGCGCTTCTTTTCCTGGTTCGGCGGCACGCATCTTGACGCTACCGTTTCCGTGCGCGACGAGCGCTTCAACGCACTTGCGACGGAGATCGATAAAGAAATCGGTTTGCCCATCGTGGATAGCACCATACGCATCGAGGATGGCGCCGTCTCCGTTGTCAACGGTAGCGATGGCTGGTCGGTTGATGCCCCTACCTTTATCAAGCGCTTCAGTGCGAGCGCGTTTTCGCCCGACAACTTCCCCTTCGTCATTCCGATGAAGACCGATCCGATGCACATCAGGCCGGCCACTGCCCAGAAGGTTGCCGATGACGTCAAGGCGGCCATCGCCGAGAACGTCACCATCGTTCACGATCCTGACACCTGGACGCTCGATACCGCAGACCTTGGCGAGCTCATTAGCCTGCAGGTGCTCACGCCCGATGAGGTGCTCGTCTTCGGCAGCGGCACGCAGAAGATCGTCGCTGACGGTACGACGGTTTCGGATTACGACACCTCGGCCTGGGTCGATCCGGATTCAGGCTATGTCCTGCAGGCATACGTCGATCAGGAGAAGACCGATCGCTATCTGGTCGGCATTCTTGGAGCAGCTGCCACGGGAGGCGCCACTGACGCCTACTTCGACACGAGTTCCGGCGAGGTGGTACTCGTCGCCGCCGTCGAGGGCTATGGCCCCGATCGCTCTGCCGCGGAGATCGCCTTGCAGGACCTGCTTTTTGGCGAGCCGGATGCCACGACGGCGAGCAGCCGCACCATCTCGCTCGTGGACGTCACCATCCAACCCGAACTCACCACCGAGAAAGCGCAGGCCATGGGCATTACCGAGCGCCTCGCAACTTGGACGATTCCGCTGTCGGGTTCCTCGGAGCGCATCAACAACATCAGACTGCTCTGCCGCCTCATCAACAACTCCCTCGTGGCACCGGGTGCGACTTGGTCGTTCAACGGCACCACGGGCGAGCGTACGGCCGAGAAGGGCTTCCAAACGGCTCCCGTCATCGTCAATGGCAAGCATGAGGATCAGCTCGGCGGCGGCATTTGCCAGATCGCGACATGCATTTTCAATGCCGCCTGCTTCTCGGGCCTCGGCATCCAGGAGCGCGTAAATCACGACTTCTACATCGCCGCCTACGATGATTACGGTTTCGCCGATGCCACGGTGTCGTGGAAGTCGCCTGATCTCAAATGGGTCAACGACATGTCGACTTACGTGCTCATGACGGCGAACGTGACCGATGATAACGTTGTCGTCAGTTTCTGGGGCACCAAGGACGGCCGCACCGTTGATTGCCAGCGCGGCGACTGGAAGGCTGGCGACAAATACGTCTCGATTACCGAGGTTGACCCTGAGCTTGCTCCAGGTGAGCGCAAGATGACGCAGAGCGGTCAGGATGGTCGCAGCATTGACATCCGCTACCTCGCAAAAGCCGCTGACGGTACGGTGCTGCATGATGTCACCTTCCACTCGATTTACTCGGCGCAAAATGAAATCATCACCGTAGGCCCCGACACACCTGCTCCGGCTCCTGCTGCCGATCCGCCTGCGGCCGAATAATGGCATTGCGGGGCGCTGTCCCCGGGTGATAGGAAGTAGCACGATTTTCAGGAAGGCGTAAGGTATGGCGTACCAAGACGAAATCACCCACATGGAACGGGGCAAGCTCGAGGACTTGCAGCTCGAGCGCATGAAGGAAACCATCGTCAACTGCTACGAGAACATCGAGTTCTACAAGAAGTCCTTTGACGAGGCCGTTTTCGACCCGTATTCCGTCGAGTCTCTCGCAGACATACAGAAGGCTCCCTTCACCACCAAGCAGGACATGCGCGATGCCTATCCGTACAAGCTCTTCGCCGTGCCGCGCTCCGAGGTGAAGGAGATCCACATGTCGAGCGGCACCACGGGCGTGGCGACCGTGTCGGGCTACACCGACAACGACATCAAGTCCTGGGGTGACTGCTTCGGCCGCGGCATCGGCTATGCCCACGGCGATGTCGATGACGTCGTGCACGTCTGCTACGGCTACGGCCTGTTCACCGGTGGCCTGGGTGCGCATTACGGCGGCCTTGCCGTGGGTGCGGAGACCATCCCGATGTCTGCCGGCAACACGAAGCGCCAGATCAAGGTCTTGCAGACCATGGGCTCTTCCATCCTGTGCTGCACACCGAGCTATGCCATGCACATCGCCGATACCGCCATCGAGATGGGCCTTGACCCCAAGAAGGACTTCACGCTCAAGGCCGGCATCCATGGCGCCGAGGCGTTCTCGGACCAGTTCCGCAAGAACCTCGAGGACAAGCTCGGCTATAAGGTTTATGACGTTTATGGTCTGACCGAGGTCATGGGGCCGGGTGTCGCCATGGAGTGCGATGAGCAGAACGGCCTGCATGTCGCCGAGGATCACTTCTTCGTCGAAGTCCTCGATCCCGAGACCCACGAACCCGTGCCCGACGGCGAGTGGGGCGAGCTCGTCATCACCACGCTCACCAAGGAGGCTTCGCCGGTCGTGCGCTACCGCACACGTGACATCACGCGCATCATGCCCAACGAGTGTGCCTGTGGCGTCACGCATCGCCGCATCGACCGTCTGCACGGCCGTACTGATGACATGTTCAAGGTCCGTGGCGTCCAGGTGTTTCCGAGCCAGATCGAGAACGTATGCGCTGCGTTCCCCGAGATCGCGGACTGGTATCAGATCGAACTCACGCGCGAAGGCGGTCTCGACATTGCCACGCTCAAGATCGAGATCAATCCCGATTTCCCGATTGACGAGATTCGCAAGATCGAAGAACTGCAACGCCGCATGCAACAGGCGCTCAAAGACGAGCTCGCCGTCAGCATCAATATCAAGATCGTCGAGCCGCACACCATCCAACGCTCCGAGGGCAAGGCTGTGCGCATCGTTGACCTGCGTGATGGGGAGGACAAGTAATGATTGACCAGCTTACGGTATTTCTCGAGAACACAAGGGGCCGTCTCACCTCGCTGTGCCGCGCCCTGGGTGACGCGGACATCCAGATGCACTCGCTGGCTCTGGCAGACACGACCGACTACGGCATCGCGCGCATCATCTGCGATGACCCGAAGGGTGCGGTCGCAGCCATTTCCGAAGCCGGATTCACGGCCAACCTCACGAAGGTCGTCGCCGTCGAAGTGCCCGATGTCCCGGGCGGTCTCGCCAGCGTGCTCGACGCACTCGATAACGCCGGCATCAACATCGAGTATTGCTATTGCTTTGCGGATGCCGACAAGGGCGCGACGGTCGCTTTCAAAGTCGACGAGTCTGCGATCGGCGCACTCGAAGGGGCCGGCTTCAAGGTGCTTCATCCCGAGGACCTCTACAAGACCGCGCAGTAGTCGCAGGGGAGATGCATGCAAGTCAGCCCGCATGACATAGGCTCGAAGATACAGGTGCTTGCGCGTCAGCGTGGGCACCTGACCTTGCTTACCGGCATTTTGCTTACGCTCGTGCTTGTGTGCGCGCTATGCCTTGCCACGCCGGGCACTGTCCATGCCGCCATCAACGGAAACGACTACGTCGGACAGTCCACGGTCAACGATCGCGGCATGAACATCACCGAGGCTCCGGCTATCGAGTCTCCCTACGGCATACTCGTCGATGAGGACGGTAACGTCCTGTGGGCACGCGGGCAAGACGAGCATCGTGCGATGGCCTCCATCACCAAGACGATGACGGCAATCGTCGCGCTCGAGAATGGCGATCTTGACGAAGTCTTCACCGTTTCGCCCCGGGCGGCATCCGTGGGAGAGTCGAGCGCAGGACTAGTCGCCGGGCAACAGGTTACCTTGCGTGACCTCGTCTCCGGTCTCCTCGTTCATTCGGGTAACGATGCCTCCATGGCCATCGCCGAGGGCATTGCGGGTGGCGAGAAGGAGTTCGTTCAGATGATGAACGCGAAGGCCCAGCAGATGGGTCTCGTGAACACCCAGTTCCAGAATCCGCACGGCCTCGACGCCGAAAACCACTATTCGTCCGCTGCGGACATCAGCGTCATCGTGCGCTATGCCATGCAGGACCCGACCTTCCGCGAAATTGTCGGCATGAAGTCCTGCATGCTCAATCTCAGTGGAGAGCCCAAGGAGCTGCTTACGACCAACGCCCTGCTCGCCACCTGGGATGATTGCATTGGCGTCAAGACCGGCTTCACGAACAAGGCAGGCCAATGCCTCGCCGCTGCCGCCAGCAAGAACGGCGTCGAGCTCTACGCCGTCGTGCTCGATTCCACCGACGAGGTTCAGCGATTCATCGACGCCTACAAGCTCCTCGACTGGGGCTTCACCCATTATCGCCCGTACACGCTCGCGTCTGCCGAGCAGGTGCTCGTCGATGCCCCCATGAGCGGCTTTCTCGACAAGACCGTAAAGGCGGGCGTCTTGGAGGAAGTAACGGGTATGGTCTTCGACTTCAACGGTGACATCGCGATTGACGTGCGCCTCACCGACAAGCCCGATGGCGTTGCCAAGGGGGATACCGTTGGCACCATCACCTGGCGTCAGGACGAGAACATCGTCGCTTCGGTTCCCCTCGTCGCGCTCGAGGACAAGATGGGACCGTCGCCCGTCACCTCGGTCATTACCTCGCTCGTGCGCTGCGTTGGCGTGATCACCGGCGACCAATGCGTAGCCCAGAGCACCGTCTACGCGCAGGCGCCCGAAGTCGAGCGTGTGCAGAGCACGGCCGGTCAGGGCATGAACGCCGAACTCGAGATGGACATTCGCGATTACGTCGCCGCATACAATGCTGCGGTCTATGGTTATGGCTCCTAACGTGTCGCATTGCGGTGCTAGAATAGCTGCCATGTGTTTTGGCATTTGAAAGGATGTATCGTGCCTGTTTCCAGTTTTGTCTGTCCCATCTGCAATGAGCCCGTCGATGGTTCGCAGACCTCATGTCCGCGTTGTGGCTTCAAGTTCGTCGGGGCAACGCAAACTTTCAACCCCGTCGCGACGCAGGTCGATGAGCAGACATACGAGCTCGAAAGCGCCACACCCGAGCTCGAGGTGCTTTCCGGCCCCTACGCGGGGGAGAGCTTTACGCTTGGCGACGGCACTTTTACCGTCGGGCGCGACCCGAAGTGCGACATTTTCCTCAGCAACATGACGGTTTCGCGTCATAACTCGACCATCGTCATCGATGGCGCACATGCCAAGATCATGGACGCCGATTCGACTAACGGTACCTGGGTCGATGGCAAGATCGTGGACGAGGCAGAGCTCGTACCGGGCACGCATGTCCAGATCGGCACCTTCGACATGGTCTTCAAGCGCGTCAAGTAAGCCCATAATCGAGCGGGAATAGAGGTTATTGTGCCCATCACCGATTACCTGCGCCATAACGCCGCCGCGTATGGCAACGAGATTGCCCTTGTCGAGATTAACCCCGAGGTTCTCGAACGCAAGCACGTCACCTGGCGCGACTACGACCTCATCGAGAGTACCGATCCGGAGCCCTATAGGCGCGAGATTACCTGGAGCGTGTTCGACGAGAAGGCAAACCGCTTCGCCAACCTGCTTCTCTCGCGTGGCGTGAAGAAGGGCGACAAGGTCGCCATCCTGCTCATGAACTGTCTTGAATGGCTGCCCATCTACTTCGGCATACTCAAGAGCGGGGCCACTGCCGTTCCGCTCAATTTCCGCTATACCGCCGAGGAAATCGCTTACTGCATCAAGCAGGCAGACGTCGACATACTCGTCTTCGGTCCCCAATTCACCGGACGCGTCGAGGAGATCGCCTCCGAGATCGCCCACGGCAGGTTGCTCTTCTACGTGGGGGAGGACTGCCCGACCTTTGCCGAGAACTACCGTGAGCTCACGGCCAACTATACAAGCACCGATCCGGCCATCCCCCTCAACGAAGACGAGGACGCCGCCATCTACTTCTCGAGCGGCACGACGGGCTTTCCCAAGGCCATCCTTCACCATCATCGCAGTCTCACCCAGGCGGCAGAGATGGAACAGCACCATCATGGTCAGACGCACGACGACACGTTCCTTTGCATCCCGCCGCTCTATCACACGGGTGCGAAAATGCACTGGTTCGGCAGTCTCATTTCCGGATCCAAGGCCGTGCTCCTGCGCGGCGTAACGCCACAGAGCATCTTCGATGCGGTCTCCAACGAGCACTGCACCATCGTCTGGCTGCTTGTTCCCTGGGTGCAAGACATCTTGCTCGCCATCGAGGAAGGCAAGATCGATCCTGCGGCCTACGAGCTCAATCAGTGGCGCCTCATGCACATCGGCGCCCAACCCGTCCCGCAAAGCCTCATCAAGCGCTGGAAGGAGATCTTTCCCGCGCATCAGTACGACACCAATTACGGCTTGTCGGAGTCAACCGGCCCGGGTTGCGTGCACCTTGGCGTCGAGAACATCGATCACGTCGGTGCCATCGGCGTACCGGGATACCGTTGGGTTGTCAAAATCTGCGATAACGAGGGCAACGAGGTCCCCGATGGCGAGGTCGGAGAGCTGTGGGTCAAGGGCCCGGGTGTCATGGTCTGCTACTACAACAACCCCGACGCATCCAACGAATCCATCAAGAACGGCTGGCTACTCACGGGCGATATGGCGCGCAAGGACGAAGATGGCTTCATCTGGCTCGTCGATCGCAAGAAGGACGTCGTCATCAGCGGCGGCGAGAACATCTATCCCGTGCAGATCGAGGATCATCTTGCGGCTCATCCGGCCGTGAAGGACGTCGCCGTCATCGGTTTGCCCGATGAGCGCCTCGGCGAGATCGCCGCTGCCGTGGTCGAGCTCAAACCCGATGTCGAGCTACATGAGGGCGAGCTTGAGGAGTATTGTCAGGCGTTGCCGCGCTACAAGCGTCCGCGCAAGTACATCTACGCTGATGTCCCGCGTAACGCAACGGGCAAGATCGAGAAACCCAAGCTGCGCCAGATTTACGGCGCTACCAATATCGTCGAGCTCGAGAACGAGGGCTAGACATTCGAAAGGACACATAATGCAGAAGCTCCTGTCGGGAAACGAGGCCATCGCCCAGGGTGCCTGGGAAGCGGGCGTACGTGTGGGCGTCGGCTATCCGGGAACCCCTTCGACCGAGACGCTCGAGAACCTCTCCACCTACGATGACGTGTACTGCGAGTGGTCACCCAACGAAAAGGTCGCCCTCGAGGTCGCGCTTGGTTCTGCCATGGGCGGAGCCCGAAGTCTCGCGACCATGAAGCACGTCGGCGTCAACGTCGCGGCAGACCCGCTACTGAGTGCTTGCAATACCGGTGTCAACGCCGGGCTTGTCATCTTGGCCGCAGATGACCCCTCGATGTTCTCCTCGCAAAACGAGCAGGATTCGCGCAATTACGCCGCCTTTGCCCGCGTGCCGATGCTCGAGCCGGCCGATAGTGCCGAGGCATATGAGTTCATCCAACGCGCTTTCGAGATTTCCGAGGAATTCGACACGCCGGTCATGATTCGCGAGTCGATGCGCATCGCGCATACCAAGTCGCTCGTCTCCTGCTCTGACGAGCGTACTGAGGTTGACCTGCGCGAGTTTACGCCTGATCCTTCCAAGTACGTCATGATGCCTATGTATGCGCGTGGTCGCAGGCAGGCTGTCATCGAGCGTACGCGCAAGCTCGTGGAGCTTGCCGACACAAGCGACCTCAACCGCATCGAACTGCGCGACACGTCCATCGGCATCATCGCGAGCGGCGCGGTCTACCAGCACGTGCGCGAGGCATTGCCACAGGCAAGTACCTTGAAGCTCGGCCTCTCCTGGCCGCTACCACCTGCCAAGCTCCGGGAATTCGCCGATGCCGTCGATCATCTCTACGTCGTCGAGGAAGCATGTGACTATTTCGCCGAGCACGTCCATGCCCTCGGTATCACAACCGAGCAACCGCCGGCATCTCCGCTGCCCGAAGCAGGCGAGCTCACACCCGCCCTTATCAGGCAGGCCTTCGGCGCTGGGCTTCCCGAGGTCTATCCGCCCTGCGAGGATTTGCCGCCAAGACCTCCCTCGCTTTGCGCCGGATGCCCGCACCGTCTCGTCTTTACGGTGCTGCGTGACATGAAGGCCGTTGTGAGCGGCGATATCGGTTGCTACACGCTCGGTGCGACACCGCCGCTGAGTGCCGTGCATTCGACCATCGATATGGGTGCGTCGCTCTCCGTTGCCCACGGTCTCGAGCTTGCCGATGTCACCGGGCGCACCAAGCGCCCCGTTGTTGGCGTCATCGGGGACAGCACCTTCGCGCATTCGGGCATCACGAGCCTGCTCGGTACCGTCTACAACGCCGGGGTGGGCACGCTGTGCATACTCGATAATCGCACCACGGCCATGACGGGCTGCCAGGGCAATCCCTGCAACGGCATCACCTTGCACGAGCAAGTGCGTGGCGCGAATCCCCTCGCCGTCGAGAAAGGCAAGCGACTCGACATCGAGGCGCTGTGCCGCGCGCTCGGCGTCGATGACGTCCGTAGCGTCGATGCCCAGGATTACGAGGCGGTCAAGGCCGCGCTCAAGCAGGCTACGAATACGGATGACCTCACGGTGCTCGTCTTCCACAGCCCCTGCCGCCTCATCGATCGCTCGCGCAATGCGGCTGCCGTCGTGAACGAGTGCCGCGCCTGTGGCAAGTGCGTACGCATCGGTTGCCCGGCCATTGGCAAGGACGCCGAGGGCCGCGCGGTCATCGATCCCACCCAATGCATCGGCTGCTCGCAGTGCGTTCAGGTATGCCCGTTTGGCTGCATCAGCAAGGAGGGGGAGTAATCATGGCACAGGCGATGGATACGACAACCGTCTTGCTCGTGGGCGTTGGCGGCCAGGGAACCATCCTCGCAGGCGATTTGCTTGCAAAGACCGCCGCTGCTAGTGGCTACGATGTCAAGATTTCCGAAATTCACGGTATGAGCCAACGCGGCGGATCAGTTTCCACGGTCGTGCGCTTCGGTAGCGACGTTGCTTCGATGATCTGCGATCCGGGTTGCGCGGATGTCGTGGTGAGCTTCGAGGCAATCGAGGCCCTACGCGCTCGTCAGTTCCTTGCCGTCGATGGCGGGAAGCTCTTTGTCAATGATGAGGTCATCACACCCGTGAGCGTTGCCATCGGCAACGGAGAGATGCCCGCAGACATCGATGCGGAACTCGACGCGCTCGACGCCGTACGCATTGGCGCGAGCCGCATTGCGCGTGAGGCCGGTAGTCCCAAATCGACAAACGTCGTGCTCATGGGCGCGCTTTCGACCGCATTGCCTTTCGAGGCGCGGACCTGGCGCGAGGTCATTGCAGAGCGCGTTCCACCCAAAACCGTGGATGCAAATCTCGCCGCTTTCAATGCGGGTCGCGAGACTGTCGCGTGACGCATACCCGCTCCATATCACGCTCGGTCTTAGCGCTCGTCGCGCTTGCGCTCGTGCTATGCCCGCTTTTCATGCTGACGGGTTGTTTTGGCATGAAGCAACCGCCTCAGATTGCCGCGCATGTCAATGGCGTTGCCATTCCCGAGGACAAGGTCACGGAGTTCATCGAAGGCTTTCGCAGCAAGAACGCGCAGTACGAAACCGATTCGGGCTGGGCCGAGTTTCTCAAATCGAACGGCTACACCTCGGAGACCTTGCGCACGTATGTGCTCAACACGGTTTTCATCCCGCAGGAGCTCATTCGCCAAGAATGCGCCAAGCTTGGCATCCAGATTGGCGATACGGAGCTCGACGAAGTCATCAAGCAGGAGAAATCCTATTACGAGCAACGCTATGGCGAGAACTCCTGGGACAGCGTGCTTGCCTCCTACGGGTATGACGAGGAATCCTGGCGCGAAAACGAGCTCAACCGCCTGCTCGAGGAGCAACTACGCAGCATGGTCATCGATGCCGTTACGCCCACCGAGGCGGAAATCCAAGCTCAGGCAAACGAGTCTGCTTCCATGTACAACGGCAAGGATTCCTATTACATCCAATTCGCTTCCCAACAGGAGGCACAGGCCGCACGGGATCGCATTGCCGCATCGAGTGAGCGTGTCACACTCGGGGAGTTCGAGCGCCTCGGCAATGCCGTCCATGCAGGCTGGAACTCGCTGCCATCCACGCGCGATGCCATGAGCGTCGAATACATTCAGGCCGTCGGTGCGCTTGATGTCGATACCGTGTCCGAGCCCATCATGATTGACGGTAATTGGACGCTCATCTTCTGCGACGCGGCTTTCAACGTGGGCGCTGGCGGTGAATCCGTCGTGCTCCGGACCATCCCCCCCGATATATACGAGCAGATCGTTGCCGATGCCACCGAGATCAAGGCCGACCAGCTCTTCAACGAGTGGCTTCAGAAACTTGCCGCCGAGTCGGATATCACGATCGAGCCCATGCCCGCGGGGCTTCCCTATAACGTGAGCTCGACGTATCTCGAGTAGGCCGGCATGGGCAACGGCATTCGGGCCATCGGACGCATCGCGCCAAGCCCCAGCGGCGAAATGCACCTGGGAAATGCCTTCTCGGCATTGCTTGCCTGGGCTTTCGCACGCTCGGCAGGGGGAGCTTTCGTCGTGCGTCTCGAGAATCTTGACGAACGCTGCCAAAACCCCGCTCTTGCGCAGGGCGTTCTCGACGATCTGCGTTGGCTTGGTATCGATTGGGATGAGGAGCCTCTCGTGCAGACCGAGCGCCTGCATGCGTACGAGGAAGCTCTTGAGCGTATCGGTGAGAAGGCGGAGCTCTATCCCTGCTTTTGCTCGCGTGCCGATTTGCATGCTGCCTCGGCCCCACACGCTTCGGATGGAACGCCACTGTATGCGGGCACCTGTTACCGTCTGGACGCAGCTGAGCGTGACGCGCGCGCGGCAACGTACCGTCATGCGCTGCGCCTGCATGTGCCCGATGAGAAGGTCTCCTTCGTCGATGAAATCCAGGGTTCCTATGAGCAAGACCTTGCAAGCGAGTGCGGTGATTTCGTCGTTCGCCGTAGCGACGGTGTCTTCGCATACCAGCTTGCCTGCGTAGTCGATGATATCGCCCAGAGCGTGACGCAGATCGTGCGGGGAAGCGACCTGCTTTCCTCCACGCCACGTCAGATTTTGCTCTACGAGTTACTCGATGCATCCGTCCCGAGCTTTGCCCACCATCCGTTGCTCCTTGCCCACGATGGCAGGCGCTTGTCCAAACGCGATGGCGACAGCACCATTGCGGGCATGCGCGAGCGCGGTATCACGCCTCAAGCCATCATCGGCTACCTGGCATATCTCGCAGGACAGGTCGAAGCGGGGGAGTATCTGAGCGCGGCCGAGCTGCCGGACGTCTTCGATGCCGCCAAGATTCCGCGCGAGGATATGGCGGTCGATTTGGGATGTCTAGAGGCCTAGAAGGACATCACTGCGCGCGCCGATGCTCTCACGCAGACGCTCGAGGTCAGTGCCGCGTATGCGAGCGAGCCCGTCGATGACCAATTCGAGGTTGCGCTTTACGTCACGTGCGCTCGCGGGCTCGTTTGCCGCGGCGGGCAGGTCGCTTTCGACGAGCAGACATTCTTCGGGGATGATGCGAGCATACTCATGTCCACGCTTGGTCGACAACATGCGCGTTCCCACGGAAAACAGACAGCCATCTTCAACCGCACGCGAGAGCTGGTCGGAGGGACCGCCATACGAGTGTAGGATGCAAATGCAACGCCCGAGACACCCTGAGTCTTCGAGTACATCGAGCAGTTCGCGTTCCGCCTTCACCGAGTGCATCGAGATGAGCATGTCACCTTTTGCGGCGCAGAGGGTCGTGATGCGGGTGAAGGCCCTTATTTGGGCATCCTTTGTCGAAGCACGCTTGGGCCAAAAGTCGAGGCCGACCTCGCCCACGAAGCGCGTGGTATCGAGCTGAGCGGCGAAGGCGTCGAGCGAGTCATCAAGCGTACCGAGCTCGGGCGTGTCGACCCACCAGGGATGCAGGCCGAGCCCCAGGCGCATGGTTGGGATGTCGGCGAGCATGGGGGAGAGGCGTGCGTATTCGACGGGTGTGACGGTGTTGGCGAAAGAGACGATGCCCGCATCGGCGAGCCTATGCGCGAATGCTACAGGGTCATCTGCGAAGCCTGCGTGCATGTGCATGTCAACGAGATGGGTCATGGGAGCCTCCGTTTTCGCCCTGGATTATACGCGCAGGCACGCTGATACACATTGCTGCTATATGGCGGGCCGGGAAAGGCGCTTCGACTCGATGGTCGCTCCCCGACGGCCCGCATCGCGGTTCTTTCGGCTCGCTCCCTTGGACCTCGGCTCGATGGCCTGCCCGACGCCAGGTTACTTGATGGTGCGCTCCCTTGGACCTCCGCTTCGCAGCTTGCCTGCGCGTTGCCCTAATCTTCGCTCGACATCTTGCCTACGGCATTGCTACACCATTTCAAAGGGTGAATAGAATTGCAATATCATCTCTGCATATTGACGAAGAGGAGTAATTAGGAAATAAAGGAATGATTAGGAAAAAAGGAAAGCCAAGGAAAAGAAGGGCAAATGCGCGACACTGTCTTGTTCGACCTTGATGGGACATTGCTCGACACCTACGAGATGATTCTCATCTCGATGCGATATACCGTCAACGAGGTCGAGGGAAAGAAGCATACCGATGAGGAGCTGATGGCAGGAGTCGGCACGCCCCTATATGATCAGATGCTGCACTTCGTACACAGTGACGCCAACCGTGCCGAAGAGCTTACGACGATATACCGCTCATACAACGACTCCATCCACGACGAGCGAGTCGGCGCATTTCCCGGCACGAAAGAGGCGCTCGAGCAGCTCTCGAACGCCGGGTATCGCATGGGCGTCGTCACCTCGAAGCGCCATTGGCTCGCACAACGTGGTCTCGAGATAAGCGGCATCGCGGACTTCTTCGACGTACTGATTGGCGCTGACGACTGGGACGAGCACAAACCTGATCCCGGTCCGATTCTGCATGCATGCGAGCTGCTCAGCGCCACTTCCGACGAATGCGTCTATGTCGGCGATAGCCCGTTCGACATCGAGGCGGCCAACGCCGCTGGATGCACGAGCGTCGCAGCGCTTTGGGGAATGTTTCCCGCTGAGGCACTCGAAGCATGCAAGCCTGACATGTCATGCACATCGCTCGAGGAGTTTGTTCGCAATATCGTGGATGAAACGTCATGAGAGCCAAATTACCCCCTTGCACCATCTGCACCGATTGGTATAATTGCCCTCGCGTCTTTTTCGACGACCCATGGGGATATAGCTCAGCTGGGAGAGCGCATGACTGGCAGTCATGAGGTCAGGGGTTCGAACCCCCTTATCTCCACCAGGGAACTTGCAGGTCAGCGGGTTTTCTCGCTGGCCTTTTTATTTTGATTTCAGATAGCTCCCGCACGAAACCCGCACGAAACCCGCACGAGTGAAAGGGGACAGGCGTTTCAAGGCGAGTATCCTGGTCATCCGAACGCATCGCGAATCGCCGCGATCTTGTCGTCATTGTTCACGTGGGTGTAGATTCTCATGCACACGTCCATGCTCGCGTGCCCCATGAGCTCCATCATGACGCGAGGATGGACCTTCGCCTTGGCGAGCCTCGTGCAGAATGAGTGCCTTAGCCCATGCGGTGTCGCACCGGGAACGAACATCTCGACGGCATGCCTGGTAACCCATCGCCTCACCGAATCGGCGCGCACGCCGCCGCTCACCGCCCCAGTCGTCCTCCTGTGGGGTTCCAGGCGGGCGAGCACCCTCTCCGGCATCGGCACGACGCGGTTCTTCCCGGCGTCGGTCTTGGACTTGCGGACGAACGCGACATCCGTGAGGTCGGGCCATTCGATGCTGACGGATTCGGACAGCCTCAGACCACATGCGGCTTGGAGCGCAACAGCGCGCTGGACGCCGCTGGAGTAGTCCAGGTATTCGAGCAGGTAGTCCACGTTCTGGGGCGGGGCGGCCCACTCGCGCGGATCGCCGCCCTTCGGTGCGGGAACGTCATCCATCGGGTTTGACGCTATGACATGCCGCTTTACGGCCATTCCGAACATGCCGACGAACGCCTTGTGCAGGTCCTCGATGGAACTGTCCGCCCATTTCCTTCCGGATGGGGTGTTTCCCTCGGCCATCTCCCAGTACACGTCAACTATCATGTCGGCGGTCACGTCAGCGATGGGGCAGTCCAGGTGCATGTCCACGACGTTTATCTTCTGACGGTCGCCTCTCAACGTGGACTCGGCCAGCGTACGCGACCTCACGCGCCGCCTGTGCCACTCCCGCGCCCATTGCGGGGTGGTCATGCCCTTGTCCATCTTGTCGGGGTCTGGCATGGCTCGAAGCTCGGCGACGAAATCCTCCTTGGCCTTGCATGCGTTGGTGTACGTGCCCTCGAACGGGTGGGTCCTCGTCGTCTTCCTGCCGTTCTCGACGACCCTGACCGAAAGCTCCCACTTGCGGCATCTGCCTCTCGGCTTGGATTTGTCCCTTTGGACGACCGAGCCTGCTCCCAGCACCTCCATGGTGTAGAATTGCACCTGCCTTCCGTATTCGGTTGGTGACTTGCTGAACCCCGCGCAGTCCGCCAAGATTGAAGCGGGGTTCGCTCTTTTATGCGCACATGCGAGACGCTATGGCATCTGCAATCTCACCATGCTTGTGGTTGTACTCGATAATTCTTCCACTGGGCGTGTCAATCCAGCCTGACAGGCTATGAGAGAATTTGGATATGTCGTTGCAGGTCGGGAACGTGTTTACGAAATCGGCGACTTCGGCGATGAGTGACATCTCGGACTCCGATAAGGGGTTGTCCATCGTGCCCGCCGGGATGATGACCTCGCCGTTGTCTTGCTCCCGTATTTCGATGACGCCGCTTCGCTCTATTCCCTCAAGCAGAGAATCACCATCGTCCATCTTAGGGCCGTAGGTCGCATGGGCGTACCTGACACCGCTAATAGAGCGCCCGAGCCTCTCGCATGCGAGGAAGTCGCAGAAGAAAGCGGCTTTCTGGAGCTTCGTCCTGTATAGCGAGCGGCATTCCGAGGCGAGGGTGGACACCAGCGCGGCGAGCCGTTCCATGTCAAGCGCCCTGTAGCCGTTCTCGCGTGATGGTGGTTCGCTTTCCTGCCAATCGAAGTCGACGCGTCGGATAGGTTCCGGCCTGATTCCGGCCATCTCGTCTATCCTCTCGCAGACGGAGACGATGGACTTGTCGGCGAGCCTGTCACGGTTCTCGCCGAGCAGCTTCGTGGCGCCCATAGCGGTCATGGCGCTTCGTATGATGGAGCTGTGCGCGTTGGAGGGAAGGGAGCCCGCCTCGTAGCGGGCGTAGGTCTGCTCGCCGAAGCCGAGGAACCTGCTGAACTCGCGCACCGACAGGCCGTAGGATTCCCGAAGCGCACGCGCCTCGTCACGGGTGACGAGTCCATGCGCTTTGGCGTAGGCGGCATAGGCGCGGTCGAGGTTGCCGCCCTCGACGCGGCTATCGCCAATCTCCTCACCACATACAGGGCAGACGGCGACGTGTTCCTCGAATTCCACGTCCTCGCCCCTGACGGCGATGTGACCGGTGCTCATGGAGACAGCCGCGTTCACTTCCGCGTCGCATGCGGGGCAATACGTCTCTATCGTCTTGGCCATCTCAATCACCCATCCCATCGTTCAGCAGCTTAACGGAGAGGCACTTGCACCTCTCGGCAGTCACCTTCACGGAAATTTTCAAATATAGCTTGTCACCTTCGTACTCGGGCGAGAACTTGGCAACCGTCCATTCGTCGTACCCGTCATCCCTGTCCGGCTCGGGGCCGCCAAAGCAATCTGACTCGTCGAGCGAGAGGATTACGGACTTGAGGTCGTCCATCGACATGCCGACCGAGGCCATGTATTCCACATTCTGCCTGCGTGGAATGAACATGAACCTGTCCTTGCCTACGTAATCCTTGGCGAGTGACAAGAACAACCCAACCTGGTTCAAGTCAACCATACGTTCCTCTCCATAGTGTAATCAGTTGATTACAAATATCAAAGCCATTCGCCGATTGCCATCAATGCAGCCCACATGCGCGGGGCTCGGCTCTTTCGACGCTAAGCCCCCAATTGCTGCCTGAGGGCGGCTTGCAGCGTCTGCGAGAAGTTCACGCCGCGCTCGACCGCAAGGGCGTTGAGCCACGCGGGAAGGGTCACGGTGCGGTTCACCGCCTTGGTGGACTCCGCCTGCCTTACGGCGGGCATGAACACGTCCACGAGGGCCGTATGTTCGCCCGGCTCTGTCATGACCGCGTCCAGGGGCGTGGGGTCGGGGATTCGTTCGCCGTCCTGCTCCATGCCGTAGATGACGCATCCTAGTAGCTCGCGGGCAGACAGAAGCGCTTCCTCGTCGGTCTCGCCGCTTGTGGCAACGTCCAGGTCGGGGAACGTCACCGCGATCTCCTCGCCGTCCTCGTAGGTGAACACGGCGGGAAAGAAGTACCTGTCGCTCTTCTTCATGGCATCTCCAATCAACATCCGGGAAGACGGAGGCTTCGGGGCCTCACGCGAAGCTCAGCCACGATTGCCTCTCTATGCTCCTCAACGTCTTGGGCGGGATGGACTTGGTGGGGTGCTTGACTGTGACGCGCCCCGGCTTGGTCGGATGCTTGAACTGGTGATGGCTCCCGACCACCGCGACCTCGTACCATCCGTCGTCCTTGAGGATTCTGATCACCTCTCGCGATGAGTAGCTCTTCATCTTCCCTCCTTTCGATACACATATTATAACACGTGTTATTAGATTTAATGGTGACAAATATAAAAATATTTGTATTTCTTGCCCTAGAACCCCCAATCGAACGGCAGCACGTAGTAGACGACACGTCCTATCACCGTGACGGTTTCGGTGTCAGGTTCGCCATAGTCGTAGATTTTCGGCTTGAAGGTGGGATCAGTGGAGTCCGGCACGAGCTCGAAGCCGTTGTCCAGCTTGTGGACTCTCTTGATTGTGGCATCGTAGCCGTTTACGCAGACCGCATGTGGTTGGTTGTCCCGTTCGACCTCTTCGCATGGGTCAATGAGCGCATAGCAACCATCTGGCAGCACGCGATTCATTGACTGACCCTTCACTTCGAGCAGAAACGCCTTCGGATGGTTCTCCATGATTTTCACCGGAACCGGATGCGTCTCTTCAACCTCAATCATCTCGATGGGCTTGCCAGCGGCAATCGAACCGTAGAGTGGGACATCGACAAAAAGGGAATCCTCGGATGATGGCGAAACGCGCTTGTTCCTGTAGTTCACCAAACCGAGCAGGTAGTCAGTAGACGTTCCGTAGAGATCGGCGAGAGATTCGAGGACGTTGCCCGGAATATCCCTCTTGCCATACTCGTAGTTCTGGTAAGCGGTATCGGAAACGCCGATTTTGTCGGCTACTGCCTGCTGTGATAGGCCTAATTCTTCTCTGAGTTCTTTTAATCTGCGTGTCGAATAATTCACGAATCCACCTCCCGTGTTGGTATGAGCAGGGTATATCACCAACAAATAAAAGTCAAATATGAGTATTGACTACCAACAAATGATAGTTTAGAGTTCAAATCACGATACCAACAAATGATGGTGAAAGGAGGGAAAATGCTGAACATTGCCAGTGAGAGAAAGCGAATGAACATGACTCAGGAAGACCTTGCGAATGAGCTTGGCGTATCGAAGTCGACCGTTGCGCGTTGGGAACAGGAAACGACACCGCCCTACGGATCGGAGCTGATAAAGATGCACAACCTCTTCCAATGTTCGACTGATTACCTGCTCGGTCTCACTGACGAGCGCAAGACCGTAAGAGCCTGAACGGGCATTGTTCCTTGACAATCGAATAGGGATACGGGGAAGTTCTAAAGGCTTCGGGAGGTGACGGTCAGTAACCCGCCACCAACCCTATGCAGGCCTTTTGTCCCGTTACGCACGGTAGTTCCCCACGAGGCCCTTTAGCACCCCGCTACGCAAGCTCGGGGTTTGGAACCTCGGTTGGCCTCCTCCATGCGGAGTTGGCCCCATGCCCGTTTGCTGGACGGGCAATCCGACCGAGTACGGCTGCGCTTGGCCTCACGGAGCCGACCTGTCGTTACTGCAACAGGCTTTTGCGCGTTCGACTGCGAAACACATGCGGGAGCCTACCCCACGTTGGCTCGAACGCCTCACAGGAACCAGATGTTCAAAAAGTTGGCCATTTTAGACCTCCCAACACTCGGGATCGTTTTGAACAACAATCCGATTTTAGCACTACATGTGGTGCCTATCAAAAAGCCAGATAACGACATCTTGTGATTTGGAGGATTTGATGTTGAGCGAAATCCGCAAGGAAGAGGGTCTGACGCAGAGGCGGCTCGCCGAGCTGTCGGGAGTTCCGAGACGGACCATCCAGAACTGGGAGGAGTCCGGCTTCGGGAACGCGACGGTGAGAAACGCCGTCAAGGTCGCGCGAGTCTTGGGTAAGTCCATCGAGGAGCTGCTGGAGGACTAGCGTGCCGAACCCGTATCCCTATCCGATTGCCAAGGAGCGCAAGACCGTGAGGGCGTAGCCCCGGCAAGGCACATTGACAATCGGATACCCATGCAGGAGGCCTCGTCACGAAGACGAACGGGGGCGAAGTCGGCAACCGACGCCCACCGTCCGACGGGCTTTCCCCTCGTGCGAAACGGTAGTCCACGCCCTGACCGCTCCATTGATCGCGGGATTGGCGTGTCTCGCGCGGTTTCACGTTCTACGCGCTCGTTCCTCCGCTGTTGCCGCAGCGGCACCGTTTAGCGGACTTGAGCCGCCCAGGCTCCGCGGCTCCGCTATCTCGCGAGGGACCGCATCCTCAAAACGTTGGCCAACATGGTTGACCTCCTCTCTTTCGAGATGTTTCGGGACACCGGGGATTCTACCAAAGGCGAGGTTTCCCGCATGGGCATTCGATTGGCATGAGCGCATGACCCGACAGGCCGGCCGGTGCCCATTCGGTACCACCACACCGAAGCTGTAACTCGCCACGGTTGCTCCGGAGATTACCTACAGCCGGATGGGTGCCAGCGGGCCTGCCGGGAAGCGATGAAGACGAGGGAAAGGAGGAAACGGAAATGTGCGGTGCCATCGAGAACAAGTGGCTCCCGCCGGAGGCGGTGATGGAGATCCTTGGCTGCTCAAGGCAGGTCGTGAACCGCCTGTGCCGCGATGGGCATGTCAAGTGCCGCAAGTTCGGGCGCACCTGGTACGTCCATCGCTCGGAGTTCGAGTAAGCAAAAAGCCCACGGGCGCAATCCGTGGGCCTGGTCAAGAAAGGAGACCTTTGATGACAAGTCAAATTCTACCACAGGAGGGGAGGTGGGCCGCATGGCGGAGCCGGTAATCATCTACGGCAAGAGCGGCACGGGCAAGTCGTCCTCGATGCGCAACTTCGAGGACGGAGACATCGGCCTCGTGAACGTCATCGGCAAGCGCCTGCCGTTTCGTAGCAAGCTCACCCAGGTCAGCACGACCGACTACGAGCGCGTAAAGCACCTCGTGGGGGAGAGCAAGGCACGCTCGGTGGTCATCGACGACGCCGGGTATCTCATCACCGACATGTTCATGGCGCGGCACGCCAACGCCGGGAAGGGCAACGGTGTGTTCGCGCTCTACAACGACATCGGTGACCAGTTCTACGGGCTGTTGCGCTACATCTCGGAGCTTACCGACCAGGACAAGGTCGTGTACCTCATGCTTCACGAGGACGCCGACGACATGGGCAACTCGAAGATCAAGACCATCGGAAAGCTCCTGGACGAGAAGGTGACCATCGAGGGCATGGTGTCCATCGTCCTGCAATCGCAGGTCATGGACGGCGAGTACGTGTTCCGCACCAACGGCAACGGCATCGTCAAGTCCCCGCCGGGTATGTTCGAGACCGAGTTCGTGGACAACGACCTCAAGGCCGTGGATACCGCGATTAGAGAGTATTGGAGGATGCGTCCCCTGACCGACGCTCCTAAGTCCACCAAGGCGGCGAAGTCCGATGGCTAGGCCGGTGGAATGGGCCAATCCCGAGAACTGGACGCACCCGGAACGTCTCGCCAAATGCGGGGACTGCGCCAAGTGCATGCGCTGCCCGGACAACCTGTCCATAGCGGTCTGCCGCGATTGCATCGACCCCAGGT
Source organism: Coriobacteriia bacterium (assembly GCA_003149935.1). Taxonomy (NCBI): domain Bacteria; kingdom Bacillati; phylum Actinomycetota; class Coriobacteriia; species Coriobacteriia bacterium. The sequence goes on from QAMH01000006.1 coordinate 235,184, forward strand.
TGTCGGACGGTGACGTGTGGTGGGTCGACCCGGCGGAGGTCTGGTGTGGTGTCGAGACGATCTACGGGGGATTCGAGGAGAAGCGCCATGTCGCCGCGTGAGCGAGAGCTGAAATCCCAGCTGCGGCAGGCTCGCAGCCAGGTGCTCGACCTGCGCTTGCAAGTCCATTCGCTCGAAGTCAAGAACGCCGAGCAGCGCCGCCGCCTGCGAGTCCAGGCGCACGCCATGGAGATCGTCAAGCAGTCGGCGTACGAGGCGTACAGCAACACGATGCTGGCGATGGGCCAGCAGTACGAATAGGAGGAATCGTGAGGAAGGTTTACGTGGTGCACGGCATCGCAAAGCAGGTGATGGCGTTCGGTGACATAGAGGACGCGCGTTACGTCGCCGAGTCGGTGTTCGGGACCTTGCCAGAATACGAGGAAGCCGACCACATAAGCGAGGTCCCGTTCGTTCCGTCGGATGCACCGATGGATAAGAGCATACCGGTGAGAAGCGGTGGTTCCGATGTCAGGTTCTAACGTGGACATCGCAAAGCGCATCGAGCAGCTCGCCGTGGCGCAGGCCGTCTACAAGCTTGCTGCCGAGCAGGTGAGCACGAAGGAACCAGGCAACCTGCGCGCCGAGGTGGACGCTCACTACCGCGAGATGTTCGAGCAGACCGGGGCCAAGAGCTTCGATGTCCGCATCGGCGGCGAGAAGGTCGGCACGTACGGCGTGCGCGTCACGAAGCCCGAGACGAGGGTGCGACTCAAGGTCACCGACAGCCGCGCGCTCATGGCGTGGTGCGAGGCAAACGACTGCCTGCGCGTCGATCCGGACATGCGGCGGGTGGAGTCCATCTTCGGCGAGACGGGCGAGCTGCCCGACGGCTGCGAGGTGGAGGCAACGTCCGCTCCCGGCGGCGAGTACGCCGGAAGCTCGTTGCGCATCGACCCGGAAAAGGTCAACAACGCGCTCGGTGGTGCCGACGTGCTGCCCATGCTGATGGGAGGCGCGTGATGGCCTACACACCGTTCAGCGAGTTCGCGGAGATGGACTTCGCGGGCGATGACGTGCTCACCACGACTATCACGTTGTACGAGTACCGCAAGGTGCTTACCGAGAACACGCAATTCAAGATGTTCCTGAGCATCGCGGACATGCTCGGAATCGACCTCACGCCAATCTTTGACCTGATGAAGACGGGCGTGAGCGAGCTAATAGGAAACGCGGCGAACGCCGCAATCGAAGAGGAAGGAAACGACAATGCCTAAGCTAGACCCGACCGAATGGGAGGCCGCCAACGAGTCAACCGCAGGCGGTGACTTCAAGGCCATGACGCCAGGCGTGTACGTGTGCGAGATCAAGGGCGTCCAGACCGAGTGGGACACCAAGGACGGCCATGTCACGAGCGACGAGAAACAGTGCGTGCGCGTGCTGCTGGACGTCGCCGAGGGCGAGTTCAAGGGCGAGTTGTCACGTCCGTTCTTCGCGGACAAGGAGTACGCGCGGCTCGTGTACATGTCCTGGAAGCCAAGTGCCTACGGAATGCTCAAGCACACGTTCCACGCCCTTGACGAGGCGAACCCCGGATTCGACAGCGAGGCGGCTTTCACGGCCGACAAGTGGACGATGTTCGTTGGCAAGAAGTGCCTCGTGCAGTTCAACGGTCGCGAGTACACCAACGACCGTGGCTATACCAACGTGAGCGCACGTCCCGACCGAATCCTCACCGCAGACGACAATCCCAAGATCAAGGTGGAGCTTGAGAACGGCACCAAGGTGGACTGGGCCGACTACGAGGCCGTCAACGACTCCCCCGCGCCCCGGAAGTCAACTGCGGTGGCGGCGTACGACGATTCTGACGTGCCGTTCTAATGACCGTCGTGAGAGAAATATGGAGACCGGTAATCGGTTTTGAAGGGTTATACGAAGTCAGCGATGCGGGAAACGTAAGGTCAGTTGACCGTATCGTAACCTCGAAAAACGGCATGAAGAAATCGCTGCGCGGACAACCTCTGAAACAAGGGCTCTATAACAGCAAATCAACATATCGCGGAGTCACCTTGAGCAAAGGTGGCAAGCAATTCAAGAAGAGCGTGCACAGACTTGTCGCGGAGGCTTTCATACAAAACCCAGATGACTTGCCGGAAATCAATCACAAGGACGAGGACAAGACTAATAACGCGGTCAAAAACCTCGAATGGTGCGACCGTCAATACAACAACACGTATGGAACGGCTCGTTTCAGGATAGCGGCAACTCAGGGTAAACCCGTCATTCAAAAGAAGAACGGAAAGATCGTCAACGCATATCCGACGCAGGGCGTCGCAGCCATGTTCACCGGGGCATCGCAAAGCGGTATATCTGCATGTTGCCGTGGTGAGATGAATTCAAGCGGCGACTATGAATGGTCGTGGGCACCATGGGGATGATTTATTCTGATACGAGGCAAAAGCCAGGTCACCACGACATCAAGGAAAAGTGGTGGGCGGAGCACAGCATTGAGCTGGAAAGGGTGGCGCTGACCGCAAAGGGTCACGCCGCCAACCCGGCGGTGGCACCTGCCGGTGACTACTGCGCCGATGGCTCCAACGTGTGCGTTGACACCAAGGCCAGCGTTGACGAGGTGGCCTCCAACATCAACGGCAAGGAGCACGAACGCTTCATCGCCGAGATCGAGCGCGCCGCCTCGTGGGGCTATCGTCTGGTGGTGCTGGTCGAAAACGAGCTGGGATACACCAACATGGGCGACGTGCTGCGCTGGGAGAACGGCCATTGCGTGAAATGTCACAAGCGCCGCAAGTCCGGCAAGGGCGGCGGCTGCAACCCCAACGGCAAGGGCAAGTGCCCGAGGCACGGAACCCGCAAGCCCATCCAGGGCGCAAGGCTCTACAAGGCGATGGACACCATCGAGCGGCGCTACGGCTGCCGATTCGAGTTCTGCGCCCCAGACGAGAGCGCCAGGCGCATCTGCGAGCTTCTGGGGGTGACCGTCGATGACCAACGAGCTTAGCGAGCTGGGAAAGGCGGCGGTCGCCTACGCCGAGGCAGGCCTTGCGCTGATACCGCTCAAGCCGCGCGGCAAGGAGCCGTACATCAAGGGCGGCTCGACCAAGGCTACCGCGAACGTCGAGCAGGTGCGCAAGCACTGGATGACGCATCCCGATGACAATATCGGCATCGTGTGCGGCGGCGTTTCCGATGGCCTTTTCGCCATCGACGTGGACTGCCACGGCGACGTTGACGGCTGGGACACGCTGGCCGAGTTCGAGGCCGAGCATCCGCTTCCGGCCGCCCCCACGTCCATCACGGGCAGTGGCGGCGGCCACATGCTCTACCGGAGCGCCGAGGCCGTGAGAAACGGCGTCGGATCTGACACGGGCATCGACGTGCGCGGCGAAGGGGGCTACATCGTGGCCCCGCCGTCAATCCACCCGAACGGCAACGCCTACCGCTGGGAGACATCGCCGCTCGACATGGACATACCAGAGGCGGACGCAAACGTACTCGCGCTCGTCGATTCGATAAGGCAGGTCGATTCCGATACCGTCAAGCTCACCATGCCCGCCGTGATCCACGAGGGCGAGGGGCGCGACAACGCCCTGTACAAGCTCGCGTGCTCGCAGAGGGCCAACAACCTGCCGTACGAGACAGCCCTGGTGACCGTGATGGATTACAACCAGCGATGCTGCGTGCCGCCAATGAGCGAGCGCGTGGTAAGGCAGAAGGTGGACAGCGCGTACCGTCATGCGCCAGGCCATTCGGAGAAGGTGCGGATGGCAGAAAAAGCCGGTGACGAGAACAAGCCCAAGCGCGGCAGGCCGCGAAAGTTCGACCATGCCAAGGTCGCCGAGCGCTTGGTGACAGAGCGCGGTGCCTGCCTGGTCGATGGGAAAACGCCTGCGGTCAGGGACTCGAACGGCCATTACGCGCTCGGGTGGGGAGCGTTCAACTCGGCAATCATCGAGATGGCACCGGGCTGCACGAGCGCGAACCGGCGGGAGGCAAAGCTGTACGTCCAGGACACGGCACCAAGCAAAAGGCAAAGCCGCTGGAACCTCATAGCGTTCGAGAACGGCGTGCTCGACGTGCTGACGATGGACTTCCGCGAGTTCTGCGAGGACGATATGATAGCAAACGTGATACCGCACAGGTGGAATCCAGACGCCGAAAGCGAAGTGGTGTTCCACACGATCGAGAAGATGGCGGCGGGCGATCCTGCCGTACAGATGAATCTCGTTGAGATAATCGGCATATGCATGGTGCGCTCGTCAAAGAGATTCCCATTCTGCCCGGTGCTCATAGGCGGCGGAAGCAACGGCAAATCCACGTACATGGGCATGCTGAAGAACCTGCTGGGTGACGAGAACGTATCGGCACTCCAGCCAAAGAGCCTTTCAAACCGCTTTCTCGTGAGCCATATGGTGGGCAAGCTCGCAAACCTCGGAGATGACATAGCGAACGGATACCTCGATGGTGACGCATGCTCAGAAATCAAGAAGGCTGTCACTGGGGACATGATGTTCACGGACGTCAAGGGCGGTGATGGCTACTACTTCGAGCCTTACGCGACCATGGTCTTCGCCTGCAACGACTTCCCGAGGGTCGCCGACACGTCCGACGGCTTCATGCGCCGCCTGTTCGCCGTGGAGTTCGCCGCGACCTTCTCGCGTGATGACGACGACTACGACATGGACATAAACGACAAGCTCGCGACAGAGGAAGCCATGGAGTACGTCTGCAAGATAGGCGTCGAGGGCTTGCACCGCGTCATAGAAAACGGCGGGCTGACCGAGAATCGCGCCAACGAGCGCGTGAAGGGCGACATAGCCGAGTCGAGCAATTCGGCCCTCCAATGGTTCAACGACAGCGGCATCACGATCGATGACGTGAGGGGGCATACGAGGTCCGAGATGTACGCACGCTACGAGAGATGGTGCCGTGACAACGGGTACACGAGAACGGCGCTGTCTGCCAAATCAGTTGGCACCGCAATAGCAAAGAGGTTCAGAGTTTCGCAGACGAAGCCGGGGCATCGCGGCAGCGGTTCAGACAGAAAGAGCGTCAAGGAATACGAAACCATAGCCGAAAGACAAGAGAGGGAGGGCAGGCGATGATTTGCGGGTACATGCTGCTGTGCCATTCGGTGCCATTTGGTGCCAATGAGAAATACACGGTCACAACGTATAGCACAGGTACCTGTGGCACCTGGCACCGCATTATTACTTCAATAATAAAAATATGGGTAAGGGCAATAAATAAATAATTAAAAAAATATTACGCGGGCGCGCGCGAATCCAATACTTAGGAGATGTTATGAAAAACGAAAACCCAAGGTCAGAGTGCATAATTGACGGCACCATGGTTATCACAGACGGTGCCGAGCAGCTTCCGAACAAGCTCGACCGCTGGAACTGCATGAGCGAAAAACTCGGAATCAACCCGATCACATATGCGCTCGCAGACATGGACGTCCTGTGCAACTTGGACGAGTCAAGGAAGTTCGATGCGGAGCATCTGTTCTTCGAGTGCCTGTTCGAAGAACTATGCACGTTCAGGGAGCAGGTGCAGAAAAGGACGGCGCGGTTCATGGAGGAAGCGAGGTGCATGTCATGAGCGGTTCTGTTCACTATCGCTCCATCCGCACCGCCTGCCTCGGCTGCGCCAAGCCCGTGCACCTGGTGCGCATGAGCGACGGCACGTACGAATGGCAGCACGACGGCATCCCGACCGCCGAGATGATGGAGCGCCACCGCGAGCGCGGCATCGGCAGGCAGCCGGTGTGCGCGGGAAGGGCGCTCGAACTGATAGCGGAAGTAGAGGGGAAATCCGATGAGTAACGACAACACCGAATCCATCAGCGCCAAGCTGAGGCGCTGGGCGGACACTAGGAAGCATAGCTTTCCTTTCGAAGCCGCGCTGTGTGAATTCGAGATTGAGGAGACATCCGGATGGAATGACCTGCGCGAGCTGTTCCTCCGCATCGCCGACGAGGTGGACGCGGAGAAGCGCGAGATCACGGAAAGGTACGCGCGCCAGAGCTGGATGAACCCGGCCGACGCGATTGCCAAGCTCGCGACGGGCGAGATCGAATGGCCAGAGCTCAAGCAGACCATCGACCGCTACTACCTCCCGCGCCCGTTGTTCGAGGACGGCGAGCCGGCGCAGTTCGGCGACATGTTCGTCAGGGATTTCGGTAGGGATGCGAAGATTGATTCGCTGTCCTACACGAAGGGCAATTCCGACTACGTGAACGTCAACGGATACGAGCGGCATGACTTCGCCCACCGGCTCAAACGCCCCAATCCGCAGGTGCTCGACGCGGACGGCGTGCAAATCGAGGTTGGCGACGTGCTTTATCGCACGACAGACGACATGAAGGCCGTCGTCGCAAAACTCGAAAAAGGCTATTTCGTTGACGACGAGGGCGCTGGCTTCAACCCATCGTACTTCACCCATCGCGAACCAGACACCCAGGAGCGCATCAACAGAGATGCGATGAAGGGCGAATACGAATACTGGGGATGCACCGGATCGGAATGCCACAACTGCCCTGCGCTCGTGGACGGTATGAAGCCGAGTCAACGGTACGGAATCCTCTGGTGTGGGTGCGCGACGCGCCTTGACCTCCTGCGCCGACAGCGCGAGTTGGACGGGAGGGATGCGTGATGTGCGAGTACTGCGAAAGCCCGTTTCATGCGTCGTTCCTCGATACGGGAACACTGCAAGCATTCGTGACGACAGGCAAGATGCTCTATGTGGAATACCACGGAAATGTGGAACAGGAATACGTCGAGGAACCAATCAACTTTTGCCCCATGTGCGGACGCGAGTTGGGTGGTGATGAATCATGAGCGAACTCAGGGAATGCCCGTTTTGCGGAAGCCGTGACGAGATCCCGGGGAATCACGAGCCTGGTTGCTTCATGCGCATGTACGCTGAGAACGTGGACGAATACTACTATTCGGAAACGCTCGTGCACGACAGGGAGTCGATGAAGGAAGCCTGGAACACCCGCGCCGAGCGCACGTGCCATCCGGTCGATAAGTTCGAGGAAGGTAACCCGTGGCCCGTGCTCACGTGTTCCGAATGCGGAAGACCGCTGCACGTTGATGATGCAGTAGACGAGAACGGAATCGAGTATAGCGAGCTTCAACCCTATTGCGGTTGCGGCGCGAAGGTGGTGGTCGAATGAAATACAGAAAGAGGCCCGTAGAGGTGGAGGCCATCAGGCTAATCAAGGATTCACGCGGAATAGTCCGGGTCAACGAGTGTCCCACATGGTGGTCAGAGGCCGTCGAATCGAAGCATACGAAGACGTACAAAGACGAGATAAGCGGTGAAATCTGCTTCGTCATCCACACTCTCGAAGGTGATCACGTTGCGCGTGTCGGCGATTACATCATTCGTGGCGTAAAGGGCGAGCTGTACCCATGCAAGCCGGACATATTCGAGCAGACATACGAGGTGGTGCGCCCATGAACCTCTACGTCATAGGCCCGGTGACGGGCATTCCGAAAGATAACCTTCCAATGTTCAACAGCGTTCGCGGCGAGCTCATGCAAGCCGGGCATCGAGTCGATATACCGCACGACTGCATAACGAGCGGCGTTGCGTGGCGATACGCGATGTCGAGGAGCATCGAGCAGATATGCATCCACTTGCGATGGGATGGTGACAAGTTCGGCATCGCCATGCTCGACGGCTGGGAGGACTCGCGCGGTGCCCGAATCGAGCACGACCTGGCCGAAGCACTCGGGATAGAGTGCAGGCCGTGGAGGGAGTTCCTATGAGATGTCTCGTCGCATGCGAGGAATCCCAGGCCGTCACCTCGCGATTGCGGAGGGGGGGGGTCGAGGCGTACAGTTGCGACCTGCTCCCGACATCCGGCAACCATCCAGAATGGCACATCCAGGCAGACGCCCTGGAGGTATGCAAGATGGACTGGGACATGGTGCTTGCATTCCCCCCGTGCACGCATCTGGCCGTGTCTGGTGCCGCGTGGTTCGAGGAGAAGAAGCGAAACGGCTCCCAACAGATGGGCATCGGGTTCTTCCTGGCTTTCACGGCACTCGATCACGTGCCGCGCGTCGCGATCGAGAACCCCGTGGGCATCATGAGCACGCTGTACCGAAAGCCGGACCAGATCATCCATCCGTACATGTTCGGCGATCCCGTGCGCAAGAAGACGTGCCTTTGGCTCAAGGGTCTGCCGAATCTCATCCCCACGGACATCGTGGAGCCGGAGGTTGTCGAGTACAAGAACGGAAAGGGAACGGACACGCCGTGGCACATGGAAACGCTCGGCCTACCCGCCTCGATAAGGTCCCGCGAGAGAAGCAAGACGTATCCCGGCATAGCCGACGCGATGGCAAGGCAATGGGGGAGATTGGAGGGCATGACATGAGATACAGGTGCATCAAGGAACTCAAGGTCGTGACCACCACGATACTGGTCGGAACCGTTGTCGATGGCTGCGGGCGCGACGACTTCGCGGACAAGGCGTACGTCACCTTCGCGATAGGGGATTACCACTACGCCGTTGAATCCGATGCGTTCCGCGATCACTTCGAGGAGGTCGAGTCATGAGCGATTGCAGCAGCTCGGCGATGGAGCCGAGGACATGCGGTACGTGCGGGCATGTCAGGGAAACGCGACTGAACTGCTTCTACGCAGCAAACGATAGGGCCTACTACGCCGGATGCACGTCGCCTGATGCTATGGCATGCGAGCACTACTTTGATGACCAGGACTCGTTGCCTCGACGCTACGAACGTCTCGCGCAGGTTGCTCTGGACATGTTGCGCTACGCGAGGATTCGCCTGGGCGAGCACTGGACCGAGGAGGATGCAAAGGCATGCAAGGCGTACGAGGACGAGCTGAGGGCATTGGGGGTGAGCGTGGATGACTAAACAGCAGAGCTTCTGTCCCCTAATCCAGGGCGAATGCCGCGAGGATTGCACGTGGTATCACGTGTTCATGACGATAACTCCAGACGGAGTGGATAGGAACGACTACTGCGCAGTATCTGTGATAGCGAACAGGTTGTGTGACTTGGCGGGATACGGAGAGCAGGATGACTAACTACGAGAAATACTTTGGGTCACCAGATAAGGCGTCCCTGATGCGAATCAGCCTACCGGCAAATCCGTTCTCGCAAGGATTCTTCGTTGCGATGGAACCTGACCGCGAAGACGAGGTGCACGAGTATATAGGACATTTCGAGAACAATCATGCGTTTCTCGAATGGCTCAAGGAGGAAAGCGAATGACGAACTGGGAATACCTGCTCGGCACTCCCGCCCTTGCCGCGCAGTTCATACACAGGATGTGCTCATGCTCGAATTGCAGGGGATGTCCGCTGAAGATGGAGGACGTGAACTGCGACGACTGGCGCGACCTCAAGGCGTGGCTTGAAAGCGAGATGGAATGATGCACGAAAACGCCACTCTCGCACACGGAAACGACCGAATCTAGCCGTATTGCTGACCACATGGACACGACATAACATCTTGTGTTGAAAACGCCCCAGAACGCGATATATTGTGTCTGACGGCATTTCGGCACGTTGGAGGGATGCATTGGAACACGACCCGTTCGTTCGGAACCACTGTGCTACCGAGTACCTGGACGACCTCAAGGCAACGATGGGCAAGATGGACTCCATCCGCGAGGACATCGAAGCGCTGCGCGACGTGGGCGCAAACGCGATGGACTACCGCGAGCACGTGTCGGGCTCGCCGAACCCAAAGGCGTTCGAGGACAGGATGGCGAGGCTTGCCGAGCTGAGCGACAAGTGGCTCACCGAGCTCGGGGAGTTCACCGAAAAGGTGGACATCGCGCGAGACGTGTTCATGGCCATGGGAAACCGCGACGGCGCACGCGCCCTGAAGCTGCATTACATGCTCGGCAAGACGTGGGAGATGGTCTGCGTCGAGATGGGATACTCGTACAGCGGCATGATGAAGCTGCGCCGCAGGGCCGTTGACGAGGTGTACGACCTCATGCCCGAGGAATGGCGCAGGAACCCGATCCCGAACGCGGCCGCGTGAGAAATCGGGCACACAAAGGCACATGAAATCCTGATAAGGTGTAACCAGTGAGAAATGCGGGGAAACCCGCAACGCAGAGCCGTCCATCCAGGGCGGCTTTTCCATTTGGATGGATGGCAGAGCCTGGCTTAATGCAGCTGTCCCGAAAACAGCCGAACCGAGAGGTTCCGCGGGTTCGAATCCCACTCCATCCTCCACATGCCCCAGGGACGCGAAAAATCCTCCATACAGCCATAGTGGCGCGTCCATGGGGCACCAGCATGGACAACAGAGGGGACATGGGCATGGTCAGCATCGAGTACATCGGCAAGTCCGCCACGAGCGCCTACCGCGCCAAGGGCACGGCCATGGCAAGGGCCACGCTTCTGCACCTCGGCATGCCGCTGCCGCCCATCATGGACAGACGGCGTAGGCCGCGCGTGGGGCGCACCTCAACGCTGCTCATGGAGTGCTTCGCCAACGGGGAGAGCCCCATGGACGTGGACATCGCATGAGCTCAAAGACCAACCCGCGCCGCTCCAACGGCAGCAGGCGCACCAAGCTGCGCAACAGGGTGAGGGCCATGGGCCTGTCGTGCCACATCTGCGGCCAGCCCATCGACTACGACCTACCGGCGGGCCATCCCATGTCCTACGAGTTGGACGAGCTCGTGCCGGTGAGTCGCGGCGGCGACCCGTACGACCCGGACAACGTGGCGCCGGCGCACCGCATCTGCAACCAGAGGCGGGGCAACCGGATGCCGGGAGACGGTGAGATGGACGACCGGGCCACCTCTCCGTGCATCGGACTGGTCGATTGGGTCGCCTTGTGCGGCAAAGCGAAGTAGGGCGCGTGTGACGCTTGCGCCATGGGGCTTTGACGGGGTGGGGGTATCCCCTCCCCCTACCGCCTAGGCCCGCCCCCTCGGCATAGGGCCATTTTAGATTGACGAGTTTCCACAGGAGGTGACCGATGGGCCGTCCGAAGAAGGTGCTGACCGCCGTGCAGTCCGGCGACGAGCGCGAGACGCTAATCGCCCTGCGCAACAGCATCGCCAAACGCATCGACGAATGCGAGTCGGGGCGCGATATGGCGGCGCTTTCCAAGCGGCTCATGGAGATAGTGGACAGGCTGAAAACCATGCCGAATCCTGACGAAAACGAGCTGAATCCCGTGCAGGCGGCGCGCGCGAAGGTGAGGGCGCGCGATGGCGGCACGTAGGTACGGGAACCAGGAGCCCACCTTCGAGCTCGTCGGCGACTACTCCTACACAGACGGCTCGGATGCCGTGCGGCTGTTCGAGAACTACCGGGCAACATTCTACCCGTGCCAGGAACGCGAGATGGAGCTGTTCTTGGCCCGCGACGCGAGCGGAAGCTACGCGACGCTCACCATAGGCATCTCGAAGCCGAGGCAGAACGGCAAGTCCTACGGCGCGAGGTGGTACGCGGTCTGGGCCGCGCTCATCGAGGGCAAGAAGGTGCTCTACTCGGCGCATCACGGCAAGACGGTGCGCAAGATGTTCAAGGCGATCCGGGAGATCGTCGAGGGCAATCCGGACATCTACCGCGAGCTCGCGCCCGACGGCGGCGGCATCTACAAGGCGGCCGGAAGCGAGGGAATCTACTTCGCCAACGGCGGCATGATCGAGTTCCAGACGCGCACGACATCCGGCGCTCGCGGCGAGACATACGACATCATCATCGTAGACGAGGCGCAGGAGCTGACCCAGGGCCAGCTCGACGCCATGAAGCCGACGACGCTCGCCTCCGATTCGGGCGACCCTCAGATGATATACCTGGGCACCCCGCCGGGCCCTGATTGCCCAGGCACGGTATTTCGTAAGATGCACGACAAGGCCCATGCGGGCGGCGAGGGCATCTGGTGGCTCGAATGGGCCGTGGAGGAACCGGTCGACACCGCCGACTTCGACGCGTGCCTCGAGGCAGCCTACAGGACGAACCCTGCCATGGGCTACCGCATACGCGAGAGGGTCATGGCAGACGCCATACGCACGGCGACCGACGTTGCGGGATTCAATCGCGAGTACCTGAACTGGTGGAGCAGGCAGCACGTCGATTCGGTCATAGGGGCCGACGGCTGGGAACACTGCACCATCGAAGACGCGCCCAACCTTGACGATGGGAGCGCCCCGTGCTTCGCGGTCAAGTTCTCGCTCGACGGCAAGAGGGCGTCAATCGCAGCAGCAGCGAAGATGGACGACGGCCGCGTGTACGTCGAGGTGCCGAGCGGATGCAACGCAAGCTGCGCGGGAGGCATCAGGTGGGTCGAGGACTTCGCCGCATCGGTCGCGGGCGGTGCCGGGAAGGTCGTCATAGACGGCAAGGCGCACGCCGATGACCTCTACAGGAGGCTACGCGGCAAGAAGGTACTCAAGTCGTGCCTCGACATACCCATGTCGTCGTGGGTCGCAGATGCGTGCTCGTCGTTCGTCACGGCGATAGACGAGGGAACGATCGCCCACGCAGGCCAGCAGGCCGTTGCCTACGCCGTGGACAACACGACAAAGCGAAAGATAGGAAATGGCGGCGGCTTCGGATTCGAGGCCGCGACCGAGGACGCTGACGAGACCTTGCTCGAAGCGATGGCGCTTGCATACCAGGCGGCGATGACGAACAAGCGAAACCCGAGGAAGAAAGCGAGGGCCGGATGCTAGACCAGCCTAACACCTGGCGACCCATAGACGCCATCGTCGCGTTCGACGGCATCGAGGATGCTAGGGACATCACCGACGATGCGCGCAAGTGGGTTCTCGAGCTCGAAGACGAGTACGACAGCCACGTTGACCACAACGAGATGCTGAGGAAGTACTACGAGGGCACGAACAAGGTGAAGGATCATGGCGTGACAGCCGACATCCCCAACGACCAGAAGTGCCATTGGGGTGCCAAGGCCGTGGACGCGCTCGCCGATCGCATCAGGCTCGAATCGCTCGTGACGGAAAACGGTGACCAGGACGCGCTCGATGCGATGGCAAGGCGAAACAACCTCGTGAGCAACTACAACCGCCACCTGTCCGCGAAGCTGCGCTACGGCTGCATGGCGGCGGCGGTGACCCGTTCGGCCAAGGGCGGCTCCCAGGTGCGCTTCCACTCGGCGGAGACCTTCACGGCGCTGCCGAGCCCGGACTTCACCGATGGCGTGGTGGCGGGCGGGCTGGTCATCGCGCGCCGCGAGCGCACCCCATGGTCAAACGGCAGGACGGTGCCCACCGTGGTCAACCTGCACCTGCCGGGAAACATCGGCGAGTTCAGACAGGTGGACGCGGGGCGGTGGGTCTACAAGGACGGCCCGATACGCGAGGAGCTGCCGACGCTCTACGTGTTCTGCCACAACGGGACGGGCACGCTCAACCCGTTCGGGCAGACGCGCATCACGCGATTCGTGCGCAACTACGTGGACGATGCGATCAGGTGCCTGTGGCACATGCAGGTTTCCGGCGCGTTCTACGCCATGGCCAAGCTCTACATGACCGGCCTCACCGACGAGCAGTTCGATGCCGTCATGGCGAAGAAGTCCGAGCATCAGCTGTCGCGCCTGCTCGCGCTCACCAAGGCCGAGGGCGAACCGGCCCCGAACGTGGGGCAGCTCTCGGGAAACAGCCCCGAACCGTTCCTTGCCGAGCTGCGCGGGTACGCCTGCCAGTTCTCGGGAGCATCCGGCGTGCCGCTCAACAGCCTGGGCATCGTGCAGGACAACCCGAGCAGCGCCGAGGCCATAGGCGCGTCCCGCGAGGACATCTGCCTCATCGCCGAACGCGACATCGAGGCTGACTCATCGACGTTGGAGCGCGTGTGCCGCGCTGCCCTCGCCATAGATGCCAACACCACGACTGATGCGCTCGAAAACGTGGACATCACCGCAGGCTTCGCGAGTCCGATGCTCAACTCCATGGCAGCCAAGGCAGACTGGGTTCTCAAGTTCGGGAGCATGCGAGAGGGGTTCGGCAAGACCGACGTCGCCGCGCTCATGATGGGCATGGACAAGGCGACCCTCAAGGATCTCAAGAAAGAGGAACGCGAGGCCATGGCGAACGCCGCCGCATCCGTCATATCGGCGCTGAACTCAGCCGAGGTCGAGCCGGAAGCAAGAACGAGCGGCGAAGAGACCGACGATGCGAACGCGGGGGGGGGACGGTCAATGAACCCGTCACCGGCAAGCAGCTGAACGGCGCGCAGACGCAGAGCCTCATAGCCACCATGTCCCAGTTCTCGGGCGGACAGATAACCGAGGGGCAGGCCGTGAACCTTATATCCATTTCGATAGGCATCAGCAAGCAGGAGGCACGTGACCTGCTCAACGGCAAGGTCGATTAGGGAAACGAACCGAAAGGCGATGCGCATGCCATCCAAGGAGTTCTCCGCATACGTGAATGCGGTCAACCAGGCGTCGCTCCTGGCCCAGCGCGACTTCGCGACCGCATGGGAACGTCTCGATGGGCTTGACCCATATGCTGTCCGCGACGCGTTGCTGAGGATCGTTCCCGGCATAGCGCGAAGGTACGGCGACATGGCCGCCGTCGCAGCCGCCGAGTACTACGGGGCGGAGCGCGTGGCAGCAGGATGGCCCGATGGCGACCATGAGCTTTCCGATGGGATTCCCATGGAGCAGGTAGAGGCCTCTGTCCGCTACTCGATGGGCCACATGTTCGGGGGAGGTGCGAGCGATGGACTACGACCCGAGCAAGACGGCAGCCTACTTGCAGGGCAGGATTGACGAGTACGTTAAGTTCTCTGCCCGCGACACCATCATGCGCAACGTCAGGAACGACCGCCACGCCAGGTACGCACGCGTGCCGGACGGCGGTGCCTGCGACTTCTGCAAGATGCTCGGCAGCCGCGGCTTCGTCTACCATAGCGAGGACAAGGCGGGCGGCGACAGCTTCCACGGCACCAGCATGGACAGCTACCACCCGTTTTGCAACTGCCAGATAGCCGTGTGCTTCGATCCGTATGTGGACGAGTACAAGAGGAACGGCGTCACGGTCAGGCGCGGCTACGGTGACGGAGAGGTGACCGTTCCGGGGCGTGATGGCTCGGACGAGATACGCAACGTGGACATAGACGAGCTATTCGAGCAGTACAAGTCCATGACGGCGAACTTTGGATCGGGCAGCTCTAAGTACAGGGACTACAGCCGTGCCGGGTTCCTCACGCCCGAAGCGATGGACAAGGCACGTAAGATGCTCGAAGACGCGACGACGATGGACGAGCTCATGCAGGCCGATGCCGAGATAATGCGCATGTGGCAGCCGGGAAGCCATGTCGGGCGCAACCAGTCGCAGTGGGACGAGCTTTCCACGCTTGCGGGGGAGAGGAAAAAGGCTATTGAGGTAATCCAATCGGGCAAACCTATGTATAGCTCCACCGATCTTGATTACGATACGGTCAATGCATCTAGAGTTGCCGCCTCTGAAGCATATAGAACCAAGAAGGAAAAGGAAATAGAGAATTTGGGTGGTCAGGTCATAAGGCCTGATGATGCCATAGAGCGTCATTTGCGTAGGAATAATGCATGGGCTGTAACATACGGTGACACGGCTGTGCTGCCTGAAAATGCAACTCGCGCTGAGATAGCAGAAGAGGCAATCCATGTCAGACAAAACATAGACGGCCTTAACAATGAACTTGATTTCGTTAAGAGACAGGCCGTGAATGAGTACTTGGCACAAGTTGAGTTGCTTGAGATTGCTAAGCGTGAGGGCTTCTCAAAGACCGAGATAGAGCTTACAATGCACAATAGAGATATGTACTATGCCGATGTCGAAAGGCTAGGTTTAGAGGCGTATGTCACAAGTATCAGAAATACTTCCCCTTGGGGATAAGAGAGTCATTATTAGCGATGACCCTGATTTCATATTGCTTGATGATTTCGTTATCATAAACAACGTGAAGTTTCATGTGCTGCCAGGAAGTGGCTCAATGTCGAATACGTTTGCAATCGAAAATACGGATTACTCGGATTATGACGATGCATTTTTTATTGGTTCAGAGATAGTCCAAAATGCCGCGTAAACTATTATTAAAATTTTAGATAAATACAGCATAGCCGCCTCCGGGCGGCTTTTCTTTTATCCATCTGGCGTCCCGTACCGGGGCGCTTTTTTAATGTTTGGAGTCCGCATGTCGCAACAGCTCGACCTCGCCGAAGAGTCGGAAGAGTACAGGCAGTTCGTGGAGAAGTTCAAACAGAAGAAGACCACGGATGACTGCTACACGCCACCTGAAATCTACCAGGTCGTGTTCGACTACGTCACGGAACGCTACGGCATTGATCAGAACAGTGTCGTCAGGCCGTTCTGGCCGGGTGGTGACTATCAGGCCGAAGAGTACCCGGATGGTTGCTGCGTGGTGGACAATCCCCCGTTCTCGATACTGAGCAAGATAGTCGATTTCTATATCGAAAGGTCAATTCCGTTCTTTCTCTTCTGCCCGACATTGACGGCAATTTCAAATCGCAGGCATGTGATGAAGCTTAACCACATCATCTGCCACACGTCGATAACCTACGAAAACGGAGCGAAGGTCAACACGTCGTTCGTCACGAACATGGACAAAGACGGTACGGTTCTCGAAAGTAACCCGATTTTGGCGAATGCGATAAACGAAGCTGACAAGACGTTGCAGCACTCGAAGAAGAGACACGTACCAAAATACGAATATCCGGATGCGGTCATAACGGCTGCGAAGGTCAACTGGTTCTGTGCACATGGAGTTCCATTCAAACTCTCGTCAAAGGATTGCGTGCCGATAGCTTGTCTTGATGCCATGAAGGATGCTGGTAGGTCAGGCATCTATGGGGGGGGGTTACT